>NZ_JAMYUS010000001.1:177500-463512 GCF_040323255.1 Mesorhizobium sp. M0052
GCGGAGCGGTTCCAGGAAATAGCTCCTCCTTATAAACCGTACCCGAAACCGACACTGGTGGTCAGGTAGAGTATACCAAGGCGCTTGAGAGAACTATGCTGAAGGAACTCGGCAAATTGCACGCGTAACTTCGGAAGAAGCGTGACCCTTTTCTACGCAAGTAGAGGAGGGTGGCACAGACCAGGGGGTAGCGACTGTTTATCAAAAACACAGGGCTCTGCGAAGTCGCAAGACGACGTATAGGGTCTGACGCCTGCCCGGTGCTGGAAGGTTAAGAGGAGGGGTGCAAGCTCTGAATCGAAGCCCCAGTAAACGGCGGCCGTAACTATAACGGTCCTAAGGTAGCGAAATTCCTTGTCGGGTAAGTTCCGACCTGCACGAATGGCGTAACGACTTCCCCGCTGTCTCCAGCATAGACTCAGTGAAATTGAATTCCCCGTGAAGATGCGGGGTTCCTGCGGTTAGACGGAAAGACCCCGTGCACCTTTACTATAGCTTTACATTGGCATTCGTAGTGGCATGTGTAGGATAGGTGGTAGGCTTTGAAACCTGGGCGCCAGCTCAGGTGGAGCCACCCTTGAAATACCACCCTTATTACTATGGATGTCTAACCGCGGCCCGTTATCCGGGTCCGGGACAATGTATGGTGGGTAGTTTGACTGGGGCGGTCGCCTCCTAAAGAGTAACGGAGGCGCGCGATGGTGGGCTCAGAACGGTCGGAAATCGTTCGCTGAGTGCAATGGCATAAGCCTGCCTGACTGCGAGACTGACAAGTCGAGCAGAGACGAAAGTCGGTCATAGTGATCCGGTGGTCCCGCGTGGAAGGGCCATCGCTCAACGGATAAAAGGTACGCCGGGGATAACAGGCTGATGACCCCCAAGAGTCCATATCGACGGGGTTGTTTGGCACCTCGATGTCGACTCATCGCATCCTGGGGCTGGAGCAGGTCCCAAGGGTATGGCTGTTCGCCATTTAAAGCGGTACGTGAGTTGGGTTCAGAACGTCGTGAGACAGTTCGGTCCCTATCTGCCGTGGGTGTAGGAATATTGAAAGGATCTGTCCCTAGTACGAGAGGACCGGGATGGACGGATCTCTGGTGGACCTGTTGTGGCGCCAGCCGCATAGCAGGGTAGCTATATCCGGACGGGATAACCGCTGAAGGCATCTAAGCGGGAAACCCACCTTAAAACGAGTATTCCCTGAGAACCGTGGAAGACGACCACGTTGATAGGCCGGGTGTGGAAGAGCGGCAACGCTTGAAGCTTACCGGTACTAATAGTTCGATCGGCTTGATCGTTCTCATTCCTTATGCTCATCGTGAACACGATGATCTGACCAGCGCTCACGCATGAGCGGCCCTTACAGGGCCTATGCTCCGCGAGGGCGCCGGAAAACCGGCGACGCGCAGTCGCGCTTGCGGGCTTGCGCCCGAAAGCAAAACACAAACGTCGCCTTGGCACGAAAAAACAGCTTCTCGATATAACGTGCGTTTTGCCGACCTGGTGGTTATGGCGGAGCGGCTGCACCCGATCCCATTCCGAACTCGGCCGTGAAACGCTCCAGCGCTGATGGTACTTCGTCTCAAGACGCGGGAGAGTAGGTCGCTGCCAGGTCTGCAAAACGCACGTTGAACTCTCATCCGCAAACCGGATGAAACTGAAATCTTCTCTCTACGAAAAGGCCCGCCAAGGGATCACGGGCCGCGCAAGCGGCCCTTTCATTTGGTCAGCCATATACCTATCTGTAAGCCATCCTGTTCATAGGCCCAGGCTTACGTCCAGATAAGCAAGCAAACGCTTGCTTCAGATCCGGAGCAGGCAAGAGCTTGCCCTGGAGAGTCCGGAGCAAGCAAGAGCTTGCCCTGGAGAGTCCGGAGCAAGCAAGAGCTTGCCCTGGAGGTGACGCGGGGTGGAGCAGCCCGGTAGCTCGTCAGGCTCATAACCTGAAGGTCACAGGTTCAAATCCTGTCCCCGCAACCAACAAAAAAAGCCCGCTTCACGCGGGCTTTTTGCGTTCGGACCGTGATCGATGGCCGCGACCGACTATTCAACGATTGAGGAGGGCAGCAAGGCTGGCGTGCTCGACTTTATTGATAGGTCCGCGAACCGGGGGGTGATGCCGCCTCGGCGCATTTCGGCGAGAGCTACACGTCGAGCATTGGGAGTTCGCCAGCCCGTCATGGCAAGCGATCTGCACGACAACAGCATGATTCGAGCGGCGGAGAGATCGTCGTACGAAGGCGCGAACCGTTGATTTAAACAACCCGCGCCTTGCCGAAGCTTTTCGTCGCGGGCCGCGTCAGCCAGCTCGCCGCAATGACGCCTGGAAGACCAGCGAGGTCCAGCTGTTGCCCGAGGCGAGATGGCAATAGAGCAGCGCAAGCGCGCCGGATTTCCTGAGATCGAGAAACGCCTCGTCGCTCAATTTGTTGAAGGCCGGCTCGTCGATCACCTGAAAGTCGGTGAGGTTGAGGGTCTCGCCGCCCTCCAGCGTCACCTTGCTCTGCCGCGGCGCGAACAGGCCGTGCGCGTCGATCTTGTCGATCATGGCGCGAGTCGCATTGAAGTCGGTCTGGAACTGGCTGCAGAAGGCGAGCGCCTGCTTCGAGGGCTCGGCCGGCTCGTTGCCGTCGAAGAAGGGCGCGATCTCGTCGCCGCCCTTGGACGAAGGCGTCTGCTCGACGACGCGTTCGCTGGCGCGGTCGATGCACAACGTCAGGCGGCCGGTCGTTTTCGATTCATCGGCAAGGATAAAGGGGTAACGGCGGACATAGGCGGGAATGTAATGCGGCTCCGCCCATTTGCCGTCGGCGCCGACGAACAGGTTCTGGTCCTGGCGCAGGCCGGTGATGATGACCGGCGCCTTGGCGTCGCCGATGAAAACAATGGGGTAAGAGCGCATCGCCGCGGGCATTTCCGAGGCGACGACGGGGATTGCGTGCGCGGTGCGGGCAAAGGAGAAATCGGCACGCGCCGTAAGGCCGAGTGAGCCGTGCCGCAGCGGATTGAGCGCCTCGGGCTTTTTGTAGAACAGCGGCAGCGCATTGGCCGCCATGCTTTCCGCCCGGTCCGTTTTCGCATCGGTCATCCCTGGCATTCTCCTCTTATGCACTCCGGTTTAGGCCAGCGGCGGCGAGGGCGCAACGCGCTGACGACTGATCTACCCCGACATTAGCGGGATAAATCTACCTCGTTGTTCGATCGTGCTCTTTTCTACTTCCGGAGATCAAGCTCTATAGACAGCATGCCATCAAGCAGCGACATTGGCTGACGGGATAGACATCTCAAGACAGCCGTCTGAAAGACAGACGAACCAGGGCAGGCGCATGGCATCGCTTTCGGATTTCGAGCAGGGGCAGAGCTTTTCCGTCGAAGCCGGCGGTCAGACGCTCACGCTGGAACTGAGCGCGGTGCAGCCCATTGCCAACAGCCCGCGCGACGGCGGTGGCTTCACGCTGCTGTTCAGGGGGCCGCGCGACGCGGCGCTGCCGCAGGCTATCTATCGGTTCAACGGCAAAAGCGGCGCCCATGAGATCTTCATCGTGCCGATCGCTGCCGATGAGGCAGGGCGGCTTTACGAGGCGGTATTCAACTGATTTTTTTCGACCGGATCGGCCACTGGGACGCTCCGGCCATCAGGGCGATTTGGCAGCGCGGCGGCTCGACATATGATCGACTATATCGAGATTGCGGACGTATTTGACGGAGCGGCGTGTAGCGCACTGTGCGCGGAAATTCGGGCGGCCGTGGGCCGTCCGGCCGGCCTGCTGGGGCGTGCCGACCAGAAGATGGCATGGCCGGAGATCCGAAAGACCGTGCGCGCCGATGTTTCGCAGGCCACTGAAGAGCGAGTGAGTGCCCTGTTGGCGCAGCAGAAGGCGGCTCTGGAGCGGCATTTCGGGCTGCTGCTCGGCCAGGTCGAGAAACCTCAGTTCCTTCACTATCGGCAAGGCGATTTCTTTGTGCCGCACCAGGATGGCAACACGCCGCTCATTCACGACGAGTCGCGGTTCCGAAAGATCTCGGCGGTGATCTTTCTCAACCGTCAATCGGACAACCCTTCGCCAAAAAGCTATGCAGGCGGCTCGCTGGTCCTGCATGGGCCTTACAGCGGCCCGGGCCTGCGCGTTGCCATGCCCGCGTTGCCGGGCTCTCTCGTCGCCTTTCGTTCGGAAACGACGCATGAAGTCACCCCGGTCACGCGCAACGAACGTTTCACCATCGTCTCCTGGTATCGCGGCACGTGACGACCGGCACGGCCCTTACGGCGAACGGATCATCAGGTCGTAGACGCCCTTGTCCTCGGCAACGGTGAAGCCGAGACGTTTGTAGAGCCGCCGCGCTGGATTGTTCTTCTCGACATGGATCGAGACCGACTTGCCGACGGCGGCGGCCTCATCGATGAGATCGGCGAGCAACGCACCGCCAGACCCCTTGCCGCGATGCGCCGGCAGGAAGGCGATATCTATGATGCAATGCTCGCTCGCCGAGCGCTCGATATACAGGCGACCGATATCTTGCCTTGCCTGCTCGATCACCAGCCAGTCGGCGTTGGGATAGTATTTCTGGTAATGCGCGTGCTGCGCTTGAAACTGCATGTCGAGGAACGCCGTTTTCTGCGCGTCGCTCCACGGCGTGACGGCAAGTTCTTCGGCGCGGGTCGAGGCGTAGAGCGCCGACAGGAACGGCAGATCGGCGTCCGCCATCGGGCGGAACGTCAGATCAATCCGCGCCGCGCGCACCCAGCAAAATATAACAGGCCCGTTGTCCACAATCGGAAGCTGGATCATGGAGTGGCGCTTACGGACGCGCCGGATAAACGCCTTGCATGGCAATGATGAACGTCATCGCCAGATAGGGAGGCAGGTTGTTGTGAGGCAACGTACTGCCCGTTATGCTCAGTGCCTGGGGGTCCATCTGGACCAGATTTTGCGAAGTGTTGTTCTGATACAGCGTTCCGCCCCCCGACTTCCCCAGAACAACCGCATCGGTAAGAGTTCCCTGGGCGCCACTCTCGGTGGATATCGCGACAAAATGATTATGTTGCGGCATTTCCGTTTGCAGAAGGGTGACGGACGTTTCGCCACCCGTCTCGCCGAGAAACCGCTCCGACAAGCCATTGCCCTGTCCTTGCCCCATGGGCGCGGAACCAGCCATATTCGGCAACGCGAAGGTCGACTTGCCGTCGCCGCCGTAAACTGTGCCCAGCAGCGAAAACAGCGCCGTATTCTGCGAGATTGGCAGGAGCTGGCCATCGCAGGTCGCCCACCCCGTCGGGGCGAAATCTCCGGCAAAAATTCGAATTTCGGCAACGAACGGATTGGTCATGGCAAGTCTCTAGCTTTGCTGGGGGAAGATGCCAAATAGCGAGATGATGAAACTGACGGCGAGGAACGGCACCATATTGTCGTGAGGCTGGCTGCCGCCGGCCGGCGAAATGGCTCCGGCGGCCATGTTGCCATCAGGTGCGATACCCACATAGGGCGTCAGCAGGCTCGATGTCGCCAGGACACCGCCGGACGGACCCGGATTCTTGGCGATATTCGACGAACCGGTCCAGGTATGGGAATGGTTCGGTATTTGTTGGGTTGAAACAGTGACGGATTCGACCCCGCCCAGTTCTCCGATGATATAGGTCTGGCTGACCAGCGGGCCCTTACCAGCATGGACGGGGGTGCGGGATGCGAGGTTGGGCAGGGCGAATGTTTCCTCCCCGTCGCCGCCATAGGTCGTACCGATCAGATTGAACAAGGTTTCGTTCTCGGAGATCGGCATCAACTGGCCTTGGCAGAACGCCCAGCCATTCGGAGGGAAATTGCCACCGAACATCCTGATCTCGCCGACAAAAGGTTGGCTCATCGAAGCGTCCTCTTAATTTCGCGACGGGAATATGCCTTGCAGGGCAATGATGAAATTCAAGACGAGATAGGGCGATCTGTTCTCATGCGGCTGGCCGCCACCGACGAAAGTGATGTTTTCCTTCGCCATAGCCACCGCGCTGCCAGGCGGCTGATAGATCGGGCTGGCGTTCGCCCCCAACAGGGCGCCGGATGGATTGTTGACGTTGCCGGCAGTGTTCGATGCATTGACGAAATGGTTGTGTGTCGGCATTTCGCCGAGCGTGAGCGTGTGAAACTCTTCGCCGCCCTGGCCGCCGACAATTGTACCGATAGGGCCGCCCGTATGAACCGGCGCACGTCCCCTCATATCCGGAAGGGCAAAATTTGTCTGGCCGTTGCCGCCGTACCTGGTGCCAAGAAGTGAGAACAATGGCTGGTTCTGGTTAAGCGGCAACAACTGGCCGTTACAAAATGCCCAGCCGCGCGGTGCATAGTTCCAGGAAATGATCTTGACTTCACCTAAATAAGGCTCACTCATCCCCGTCCCCTCCGTTGGCCGCTTACTGTCTGAATTCTTGTATTATGCCTAAGTAAGACAACAAGTCGATATCAGATTCATAAAATATATTTCCTAGGACGAAATCCAAGGTTGCTGACTACGGTGTCGCGGCAGGCAGCGGTGGCAGCGGCTGGCTGAAGAACGTTCGGGCGTCCTCCGATGCCGTTGCCCCGCCATTGGCGGCTTCGATACCGGCATCGTTGGCCTGCGGTAGGTTGATCGTGCCGTCGTTAACGCCGATACCGTCGGCGAGGAAGGCGATGGCATTGGGGTTGTTGACGTTGGTGATGACGTTGCCATGAACGTCGGCATTAATGATGGCCCCGGCAAACACGGCGTAGACCCTGATGCCGCGGCTCTCGGCATTGTCGCGAATGGTATTGTTGGTAACTGTCGCGTGCACTGTGCCCGGTTGCACGACCTGCGTGACGTCGATGCTCTCTCCGGCGCTTATGGCGTTAACGCCGATGCTCTGGATGATGTTGTTGTCGATCAGCACCTTGGCGACGCCGAGGCTTTCATGGCCGACCCGGATGCCTGAGCCGGTTCGCGATCCCGAGATTGCTACGCCTTGCGTACCGATGACGTTGTTGGCGATTGTGCCGTCAAGCGTCCGTGCGAGGTCGCCGCTGCTGAACACATTGATGGCCGTCGAGTCGCTGTTGGTGACGGTGTTGTTCCGGACGGTGAAATTCAGATTGCCGCCCGTGCCGGCGCCGGAATTGCTGCTCTGGGTGAGGTTGATGCCGTTGTTCAGATTGTTGAACAGATTTCCCGTGGTCTCGCCGATGTGAGCGTTGACGGTACCGTCATTGGCAATGACGAACAGACCGGTTCCAGGGATGACTCCCGGCCCGGGATAGGCGTTGTTGCCGGTGAAGGTTGCGCCGTCGACGGTCAGCGTCATCGTCGGCGCGCCGGCGACACCGGCGCCGTCCGCCTCGAAGATGAAGTCGCTGCCGGCATTGTTTGAGGCGCCGTTGTTCGAGAACGTACCGCCGCTCACCACAAGGTTCGTCAACGTGCCGCCGGAATTGATGACTTGCACATTGTGGGTGAAAGAGTTCGAGACAGTAAGGTTGGTGAACGTGGTGACGTGCGAGGCGTTGCCGGTAAGTTCGTTGACCAGGATTCCGGACTCGGTGTTGGCATCGGCATTGCTGTTCAGGGTCAGACCGTTGAGCACCACACCGTTGACGCGCAGGCCCTTTATGCCGTTGCCCGCATTGTCGCTGATGATCATGTTGCTCAAGCTGACATCCTGAGTGTCGGTCAGGCTGACGCCATCGCCGGTCGAGTTCTGGATCGTGCCGCCGCTGCCCCCCGTCGCGCCGGTGCCGGTCACCACCAGATTGCCGCTGGTGCCGGTGTTGTTGAGCACGATGCCGTTGGCTGCACCATTTGACGCAATGCTCCTGAACGTCACGTCGCCGGCGCCGATCGTCGTGTTGGCGACATTAAGCGCCGTGCCCGTGCCGGACGCGATGGTGTTGCCGGTGCCCTGCACCGTCACCGTGCCGCCGCCGGTGGCATTGAAACCGGCGCCGCTGGTGGTGGCGATGACCAGCCCGCCATTGGTGAAGTTGATCGTCGCACCGGTATTGTTGCTCAGGCTGACGCCAGCCGCCGTGGTCGAGGTGATCGACTTCGACGCGCCGGAGAAGGTGATGATGCCGGCGACATTGTCGTCCAGCAGGATGCCGATCTGGCCCGCCGCATTATGCGTGATGTTGCCCGACAGGGTGATGTTGCCGGCGGTCAGGGCGCGATCCTGGATGTTGACCGCCGGGCCGGTGCTGCCGCTGGTGATCGCGCCGGCATAGGTGAAGGCCGCCGTGCCGCCGCTGTTGGCGGTGCCTAGGCCATCGCCGATACGGATCACGGCGCTTGTTCCGCCCACCAGCGCGCCGGTGCCGAGGTCGATCGCTCCCGAACCGGTGACGGTATCGAGGATGACGGCGCTGGTGCCGCCGGCGCCTTTGTTCGTGGAAGCGAAGGTCACGCCGCCCGCCGCGATGGCAACGCTGTCAAGGTTGACCGCGACGCCGCTGCCGGTCGAAATCGTGTTGCCCGAGCCGATAACGGTCACGGTGCCAGTACCGTTGCTCGTGGCGTTGAAGCCGGTGCCGGAGGTGGTGGTGATGGCTAGGCCGCCGCCGGTGAAGTTGACCGCGGTGTTGGTGTTCGCCGTCAGGTCGACGGCATTGTTGGCTCCGGTGGTCAGTATCTTGCTGGCGCCGGAGAAGTTGATCGTGCCGCCGGTGTTGGCGTTGACGAGGATGCCGTTGGCCACGCCGCCGGTGGCGCTGAGAGTGCCCGACAATGTCGTGGTGCCGGCGGTGCGGGTGGAGATGCTGACGACGTTTCCGGCCGTGGTCTTGGTGACCGAGCCGGCATAGCTGACATTGGCCGAGCCGCCGGTGACCAGGAAGGCCGCGCCGGTCGCGCCGCCGAGCGCACCGGAGCCGAGGCTGACAGTGCCGGCGCCGGTGACATTGGTCAGCGACACGTTGTTGGTGCCGCCGGTCGAATTGGTCGAGGTGAAATTGATGCCGGTGGTGATGGCGATGCCGTTGAGGTTGACCGCCTGCGCGAAAGTGGAGCTCACCGTGCCGGTCGTGACATTGACCGTGCCGCCATTGATGGCGCTGAATCCGGTGGTGCCGTTGGTGACGATGTCGAGGTTTGCGAAGCTGACGGTCGAGGCCGTGGCGCCGTTGTTGATTGCGACTGCGGTGCCGGTCATCGGCGTCGTGGTGCCGAGATCGACCGTACCGGTGAAGCTCACCGTATTGGCCGCCGTCGCGCCGGAAATGCTGATGCCGCTCGCAGCGCCGTTGGCGATCACCGAGCCGGCGAAGGTGAAGCTGCCGCCAGCGCGGGTCGAGATCGTGGTCGCCGCGCCCGACGTGCTGATGATGGAGCTGGCGCCGTCGAAGCTGATCACCGCGTTGCCGCCGGTCACCGAAAGGCCGCTGCCGCCCGATATATCGACATTGATACCGGCAATCGTGCCGCCAGCGCCCGACGCGCCGCCGAAGGCGATGCCGGTGCCGGTCGCTGCGGTGGTGATGTTGACGTTGGTCAGCGTCGTCGTGCCGACGGTGTTGTCGAGCCTGAAGGCAATGCCGGTGGCGCCGGTGCTGGTGACGTTGGTGATGGTGGTGTTGGACGCGTTCAGCCACACATCGCTGGCGTTGCCGGAGAAAGTAACGTTGTTGATCGTCGTGCTGTTCGACGGGGTAATCTCGATACCCTGCGTGGCGAAATTGCTGATGGTCATGTTGCTGATGACGGTATTCGCAGCACCCGCGCCATTGTCCTTGACGCCACGCGCGGCACCCGCCGGGCTGCCATTCAGGATGAAGCCGTCGATGATGTTGCCGCTGGCGCCGAGCGTGATGACATTGTTGCCGGCGCTCGTCGTCAGCGTCGCGGCGCCATTGGGCGTCTGGTCGATGATCGAGATGCTGTTGCTGGCGAGCTGGATGGTGGAGGGCACCGTCAGCGCCAGATTGATGTTGCCGTTGCCGAAGCCGCGCACCTGCTCGACGGTGGCGAGCGCCAGCGTGTCGTTGCCATTGCTGCCTGCCGCGGTGATGGTGCCGCCATCGTTGACGAGAACCAGGATGTCCGTCGCCACGGCTGCTGCTTCGGCGGTGGCCAGCGTCGCGAGATTGTTCTGGTCGCGACCGCTACCGTCACCGGTCGCGGACGCGCCGACGAAATAGACCTTGCCGACTCCGAAGCCCAGGCCGGGAGCCGACTGGAAGTTCACATCCTGGAAATTGTAGGTGCCGGCAACCGGCGCACTGGAGGCATCGATGCCTACATTGGCGCCGATGGTCGAGAGCTGGTCGGTCGCCGATTCGCCGTCGCCATAGGTGAAAGCGAGGTTGGTGGCGCTGTTGAGGAACACGCCGGTGTTGACGCCGGCAATGCTGGAACTGGCGCCGCCGACCACGGCATCACCGAGGCGCACCGTCTGGCCGCCGATGGCGCCGCGCAGGTCGACGCCTATCGAGGTGCCGGCGGCGGCGGCATTGGTGACATCGAAGTCATTGGCCGTCACCGCCGCATTGATGGTGGCACCGTTGAGGTCGAAGGCCACGCCCGTGGTGCTGTTCAGGCCGATGTCGAGATCGTTGAAGGACAGCGCCGCGCCAAGCGTGCCGGAAACATCGACACCACGCGTGGTGATGCCTTGCAGGTTGACCGTGCCGAGAATGATGGCGCCGCCGCCGGACGAGGCGATATTGTTCAGCGAGATGCCGGTTGCGGCGGCAGTGGCCGAAACACTGTCGAAATTCATGCCCGCAGCGCCAATCGTAACGCCATTGAGGTTCAACGCGGTGCCGCCGGCCGTCGTGGTGATGCTGTTGTCGCTGAGGAGCGCACCGATGCTGACCGTGCCACCGCTGCTGGCGTTGAAGCCCGTGCCGGAGGTGGTGGTAATCACCAGGCCACCCGTATCGAAGTTGATCGTCGCGCCGGTGTTGGTCGTCAAGTCGACCGCCGTATTGGCGCCAGTGGTCAGCGTCTTCGTGCCACCGCCGAGAGTGATGGTCCCGCCGGAGTTGCCGTGGACATAAACACCATTGTCGAAACCGCCGGTGGCGCTGAGCGCGCCGGACAGCGTGACCGTGCCGCCGGTGACGCCGGAGATGTCGACGATCTTGCCGGCGGTGGTCTTGGTGACCGTGCCGCCATAGCTGACGGTCGCAGCACCGCCGGTGACCAGGAATGCGACGCCCGAAGCGCCGCTCAATGCGCCGGATCCGAGGCTGACTGTTCCGGTGACATTGGCCAGGCTGACATTGTTGGTGCCGCCGCCCGACGAGGTCGAGTCGAGCGCAATGCTGTCGGCGACGCCGGAGAGGCTGATCGCCTGGCCGAGGGTCGAGTTTACCGTCTCGGCACCGCCGGTGGCGGTGATGCCCATCGTGCCGCCGGTGCCCACGATGGCCGTGCCGGAGGTGGTGTCGATGGTCACACCGCCGGTGAAGCTTGTCGTGCCGCCGCTCTGCGACAGGCCGACGCCGCTCGTCGTATCGATGTTGGCGAGGCCGGTGACGTTGACCGTGCCTGATACCACATGGATGCCGCCGCCGGCCGTGGCGGTGTTGTTGACCGTCACCGCGCCGAAGGTGAACGTACCGGTGTTGGCGCCGGTGACGTCTATGCCGAAGCTGCTGGTGCCGGTGATGCTGGTCGCGCCGGAGACATTCACCGCCCCGGTGACGCCGTTGAGGATGATGCCGCTGGTGCCGCCGCTCGAGGTGATGCTGTCGACATTGACGCCGCCGGCGCCGAGTGTGCCTTGCAGCGACAGCGCTGTCTGGCCCGTCGCGTTGATCGTCGTCGAACCGGCATTCGCGACGGTCAGGACATTCAGTCCCGAAAGGCTGAGGCCGGTGGCGAGCGATGTCGTGATGTCGAGGCCGCCATTGAAGTTGACCGCAGCTGCCGCGCTGCCGCCCGAAATCGAGACGCCGTTGCCGCCGGTGATCGTCACCTGGTCGGTGAAGGTCACCGCGCCGCTGGTGCGGTTGGCGATATTGATGCCGCCACCGGTCAGCGTTCCCGGAGTGGCGCTGTTGGGCAGGATGCCGCGTGACACCGAAATGGTGCCGCTGCCGCCGTTGACGTCGAGCAGCGTGCCGGCAACGTTGATGTTGTTGTTGATGATAGACAGATTGCCGTTGAGGCCGGCGACCTGGATGGCCGTCTGACCAGCGGCGACGTTGCTGATCGTCACGCCTTCGATGGTGATGCCGCTGGCATTGCTGAAGCCGACCGCGCTCTGATCGACGAGGAATGCGGCACCGGTCGCGCTGCTGAAGTCGAAAGCGGTGTGGCGCACGGCGTTGTCGCCGAGCAATTGCATCAGGTTGGCCGTCCCGCTGACCACGGCCTCGTCGCCGGTGATGTTGCCGCCGGTGGCGCCGAGATTGCCCTGGACGTTGGCCGGCTGGATCGTGCCGGTCGAAACCACATTGCTGTTGCCGAAGCCGGTGATCGTCTGGCCGGAATCGAGCGTGAAGGCGGTGGCACCTAGATTGATCGTGCCGACGAAGGCGAAGTTCTGCGTGCCGGTCAGCGCATCGGCGGCGGCGAGCGAAATGGTGTTGACGCCCATGCTGAGATTGCCGGTCGTGCCGGCGGCGATGAAGCCGCCCGACTGCGAGACCAGCGTGACCGAACCGGGCGCGGTGGCGAGGTTGGCGCTGCCGGTGAAGAACACGTCGTCGAAATCGTAGTTGCCGAGCGTCGGATCGAGACCGACCGTGTTGACGGTGAAGCCGCCGGCGGCGGCGATGATGAAGGATTCCAGCCCGTCGGTCGAATCGCCGTCGCCGAAGGTGAAGTTGGCATTGGCGGAGGTCGCCGTGGTCTGGCCGGACGACAATTCGACGCCGATGCCGACATTGTCGATCTTCGAGCCCTGCAGGAAGGTGATGCCCTTGTTGCCGGTGGTCGACGACAGGTCGATGCCGCGCGAGGTCAGGTCGCCCAGGCCGGTGATCGTCGTCAGGCCGAAATCGGCCGTCGTCGAGGAGCCGCTGAAGTCGATGCCGGTCTGGTTGGCGCCGACATCGTCGATGGTGGTCGTGCCGAAGCTGACATCGTTGTTGGTGCCGGCGAAGTTGATGCCGGCAGTGCCGCTCGTGGTGCCCAGCTTGACCTGGGTCGTGCCGAAGGTCACCGTGCCGGCATTGCCGACAATGTTGATGCCGATGCCGCCGGCGCCCGTCACGGTCACCGCCCCGAAGGTTGCCGATGCGGTGCTCGCGACACCGGAGACGGACAGGCCGGTGCCCAAGGCATCGGTGATCGATAGCGGGGTGGTAACATTCAACGTTGCGGTGCCGATCAGGCCACCGACCACCGCGCCGCCGCCACCGTTCGCCGACAGGGTCGGGCCGGTGAAGCTGAACGCACCGCCTGCCGGGGGCAATGTCGAGCCGATGGCGAACAGATTTCCGGTGCCGGTCGACGTGACGCTGCCGCTGAACTGGGCCGAGCCGCCGATGGTGCCGTCGATCTTGACCGCCGTGCCTGGTGCTGTTGCCGAGCTGGAGATGTTGGCCGAGACCGTGATCGCGGCGCTGCCGCCAAAAACCACGACGCCGTTGCCGGTGCCGGAATTGGTGATGGTGCCGCCGATGTTGATCGTGCCGGTGTTGTTGGTCAGGCTGACGTCGTCGCCCGAAACCAGCGTCGTCACCAGATTGTTGACATTGAGCGTCGCGGCGCTCCCTTGCACCACGAAGCCCGGGCCACCGCCAACAACCGTGTCGATCGTCGTCGTGCCATTGAAGGTAACGGCGTTGGCCACGTTGGTGAGGCGGATGGCGTCGCCATTGACGCGATTGATGTCGACAGCGCCGAAGGTGACGCTGCCGCCGCTGGTGTTTTCGATGAGGATGCCGGTCTGCACGGCGCCGCCTGAGCCGTCGACGGTGACGCTGTCGAAAATGACGCCGCCTGCGCCGATGGTCAAACCGCCGGCGCCACCGAGATGGATGCCGTTTTCGACAGGGCCGAGCCCAGATGCGGTCGTGTTAGTGCCGGTGACGGTGAGCGTGCCGCCATTGATGGCGCTGAAGGCAAGGCCGCCATCGGTGGTGAGGTCGAGCCCGCCGGTGAAATTGATCGTGCCGCCGGCATTGCCGGTCAGGTCGATGGCGTTGGCCGCGCCGGTGCTGGCGGTGATTTGGCCGTCGAAGGTGGCCGAGCCGCCGGTCATGCCGCTGATCATGACCGCGCTCGCGGCACTCGTCTGATTGATGGTGCCGTTGTAGGTGAGGTTAGGCGTTGCTCCAAGAATGCTGAGCGCCGTGCCCGTCGTGCCGGCGATCGAACTCGCATTGTCGAAGGTCAGCGTGCCCGTGGAACCGCCCGTGACGCTGACGCCGATACCGGCGCCGGTGATGTCCAAATTGTTGAAGGTGCCGGTGCCGCCGAAGTTGCTGGCCAGCAGGCCAGTGCCGCTGACGCCGCCCATCGTCGTGTTGGTGATGTTGATCGCACCCGTTGCGCCGGTCAGGTCGATGCCGGTTACGGCGCTGCTGATCGTCACCCCGGTGATGGTGGCCGCGTTTACATTCGATCCGTTGATCGCCGAGCCCGAACCCGCATTGCTGACGCTGAGGTCGGCGACGCGGTTGCCGTTGGCGAGATCGATGGTGCTGCCGGCCGAGTTGTTGAGGGTGGCGGCGCCATTGCCGAACGGATCGACCTGGGTGCCCGAAGTAACCACCTCGGCGCCGGTGACGTTGGCCGGCGGCCCGCCGAGAGCGACGGTGTTGCCGTTGGCGAAGGAGACGATCTGCTGGCCGTCGGCAAGCGTGAAGCCGTCGGCATCGGTGTTGATGGTTCCAGCGCCGCTGTTGACAAGGACGAAGATGGTGTTGGCGTCGGTCGTCAGACCGTCGGCGGCGTCGGCGTTGATAAGGTCGCCAACGCTCGCGCCGGAGCCGGTTCCGGTGTTTGCTGCGCCGACGAAGATGACGTTGGCGGTGTCGAACAGCTGCGGGCCGACCAGATGGGTGGCGTTGAAAGCATAGGTGCCGTTGCCGGCCAGCAGGCCGCGCATGTCGAGCGAGGCGGTGGTCCCCGTGATCGATGCGCCGCCGGCGGCACCGAACGAGAAGGTGGTGTTGGCGCTGGTCCCGGGCGCGCCGTGCGTGCCCATCTGGACGCCGGTGCCGGCGGAAATGACGCCGGTGCCGATCGTCACCGAGCCGCCGGTGGTGCCGGAAAGGTCGATGCCGGTCGAAGTGCCGGCGCCGGTGATGTCGAGCGAGGTGGCGGTGAAGGTCGACTGGCTGCCCGACGGGTCGAGCCCGGTCTTGCCGGTCGGCAGGCCGGTGATGTCGATGTTGGCGAAGCTGATCGTGCCGTTCGTACCGGAAATGTCGATCGCGTTTTGGCCCGGCTGGTCGATCGCGACATCGCCGAAAGTGATGGCACCGGAATTGGCAGCCAGTATGATACCAGAGCCAGAAGGAGCGGTGACCGTGACATTGCCGCCAAAGCCTACCGTTGCCGAGCTATTCTGGATGACAATGCCGTTTGCGACGTTCGAAATCGCCGTCGAGCCGGAGATATCGAAGCTGCCGGTGACGTTCGTGAGGCCGACACCGGTCCCGCCACTAATCTGGTTGAGGCTGGTCAGCGTGACATCGAGCCCAATCTGGGATGCGCTGAATCCGTTGCCGCCATTGCCGGAGATCGTTCCGCCAGTGGTCGTCAGCTTGCCGGCGCCCGTCGATGTGGCGTCGACGCCACTGCCGCCATTGACCTTGGCGTCAAGCGTCTCCAAGCCGTAGGTACCGTTGCCGTTGATCAACAGGCCGTCGGTGCCGTTGTTCGACAGCGTCGTCGTGCCGTTGAACGAATAGGTTCCGTCGCCCTGGATCGACAAGCCGGCGCCGCCATTGTTGGTCGAGCTGAGGTTGGTGGCGGCAACGGTATTGGTGCCGTCGAACAGCAAGCCGTTCAGGTCGGCGCCGCTGACGGCTAGGCCCGTCATTGTGACATTGCTGACGGCGCTGCCGTGAACCGCGTTGCCGCCACCGGTATTGGACAGGTTGAAGTCGAGCAGCGAGGTATTGTTGGCGAGCGTCACCGTGTCGCCGGCACCGCTATTGGTCAGCGTGGCTGCGCCGCCGGCGTCGGAGACGGTGCTGCTGTGCACGACATTGTCGCCCGTCACATTGATCGGGATGCCGCCGAGCGAGAACGTGCGGCCATTGCCGAACGAAGCCAGCGTCTGGCCGGCGCTCAGCGAGAAGCCGTCCGCATCGTCTATGTCCGTGCCGCGATTGACCAGCACGAAGATCGCGGTGCCGTCGGTATTGGCATCGGCCGTCGCGACCGTCGCCAGGTCGAGCAGCGAGGATCCGGTGCCCGAACCGGTCGCGGTCGCGCCGACGAAAATCACATTCTGCTGGTCGAACAGCTGCGGGCCGCTGAAGGTCGTCGAGCCGAAAGCATAGAGCCCGAGCGTCTGGTTGAGCCCCCGCGCGTCGAGCGAGGCGGTGATGCCGGCAATCGAGCCGCCGCCGAAACTGAATTGGGCATTGGCCGAATTGGCCAGCGAGCCGGAAATGCCGAAGCGCACGCCGGTATCGACATTGGCGATCGCGCCGCCATCGGTGATGACGATCGTCGCCCCGCCCGCGCTCGGCGAAGACAGATCGATGCCGATCGAGCCGGCGGCGCCTGTGCCAGTGATGTTGAGCGACTGCGCCCTGAAATTGGTCTGGCTGCCGGAGAAATCGAGGCCGACGCCGGAGCCGAGGCCAGCAATGACGATGTTGCCGGCAATTATCGATGTGTTGGCGCCCGCAAACACCATGCCGTCCGAGCCGGGATTGATGATGTCGATGTCGCCGAAGCGGATCGCGGCCGGCGAATCCGTGATCGCGATGGCCGGTCCGGTCGTGTTCGAGATCGTCGTCGCGCCGTTGACGGTGAAGCTGCCCGAAAGATTCTCGAGCACGACGCCCGATGCGCCGCCGGTCTGGGTGATCGAATCCAGCACGATATGGGCGGTGATCGGATCGATGAAGACACCGACCCCGTCGTCGCCGAGCGCCTTGTTGCCCGACACCTGGCCGCCGGTGATGGTGATCGAGCCGGCGATCCCGGTGCCCTTCACGGTAATGCCGGCATCGTTGTTGTCGAGCGCGTTGAGGGTGGCGAAAGTGTAGGTGCCGTGGCCGGTTATATCCAGGCCGTCGTCGCCATTGCCCTGCAGCAGCGTCGTGCCGGTGAAGTTATAGGTGCCGTCGCCTTCGATGTGCAGTCCGTCGAGGCCGTTGCCGGTCGCGGTGAAGTTCGAGCCATTGACGCCGGTCGATGTACCGGTGAAGTCGGCGCCGTGGCCGCCGGCGCCGGTGACCGTGACGTTGGTCAACGTGGCGCCGGTGATGTTGTTGCCGAGGATGCCGTCCTTGCCGCCTGTGATGATGATGCCGCTCAGCGTGTTGCCGTTGGCGAGCGTCAGGACGTTGTTGGCGGGGTTGGTGCCCTGGAGGGTGCCGTTGGATCCGCCGAAATTGTAGGTGCCGATGCTGCCGTCGACGAGCCGCGCCTGGACGCCTCCGCCACCGCCGATGACGGTCTGGCCGTTGGCGAGCGTCACACCGGCTGTCGTAATGTTGCCCTTGCCGCCGAGCGCGACGACGACGCCGTTCGCGCCGGCGCCGGCGACCGCATTGTCGAGCGTGGTCGGGTCGCCGATCGTGCCGAGGCCGAGCGCGTCGTTGTCACCATCGGCAAAGAAGAACTGGCCGAATGCCGTGTTGGTGGCGGCATTGATCGCCACCCGCGTCGACGTGCCGGTAACTTTGTCCTGGCTCTCGATGCGAACGCCGATGTCGCCACGCACGCGCTCGTTGACGCGTTTGCGCAGGCCGGGGCTGACCGGATAGACCGGCTCGGCGCCGTCATCGGCCGAAGACGAGCCCTTGTCGAAAGCGTTGAGCGGCACCGTCAGCCGGATGCTGCCGGCGAACTGGGTGTCATCGCGGTTGTCGTTGCGCACCTCGCCGGTGAAGGTCAGCGACGTGCCTTTGCCGATGACGTCGCCGATCGAATATTCCAGGCCGGCCTTGGCGCCGGTGATGCTGCCGTCGTCGCCGTCGGGATCGCCGAAATGGTAGGCGCCGACATCGAAACGCAGTGAATGGTTCTCGGGCAGGTTGAGCGGCACCTGAACGCCGACCTCGCCCTCGATGCCCCAGGCCGCGTAATCGCGGTGGGCGATGGCCGATATCTGCTCGATCAGCTGATGACCGACCAGCGACAGGCTCGACTCTTGCCCGGCCGTGCTGCGGTCGCCGCTGATCGGCAGATAGACGTTTACGTGCGCATCGTATTTTGAGGTGATGGCCTCGAGGCCGAGCGTCGAGGCGACGAACTGGTGACTGTCGTGGTTCTGGATGTTGAGATAGGCGTAGCCGCCGATCATCAGATCCGGATTCACGATGCGGCGAACGCCGAGGCCGACGTCCTGGCCGAAGCCGTCGTCGAAATCGTATTTCGAGCGCACATCGAGAAAGAGAACGGATTCGAGGTTCTGCTTCAGCGGCAGGAAACCCTCGATCGCCGTGTTGCCGCCATTGTTGTTGGCGCCGATGATGGCGCGGACCTGCGGCTGCCACAGTCCGGTGTCGCCGGCATGGGCGGCTATGCCGGTAAGGGCAAGTGCCAGAGTGGACAGCGCAGTCGTCTTCCAGAGATGCCTGGAAAAACCTGACCGGCGATACTTGCTATTCGCCCGGAAGCTTCTTCCGTGCGTCGCCATGTCATTGATCTGCCGAGTTTTCTCGGTCGTCTCCATCCCTTGCGAACCCCGACGAGTACACGATCCGTCGCTAATACTATCCGAATCCCAGTGTATAGCGAGCATGATTGTTTGCTTTACACGTACAAGATTTCAAAGTTGTTTATTGTGGTAATCCAGCAACAGTAATTTAGCCGGCGCTCATGTACCGTATTGGCTTCCCCGCCAGGCTCGGCTGTTGTATCAACGCGCTGGGCGAAACCCTGACACGACGAGGATCGGGTGGCTTCATTGCTGAGAACCGTTTGTGGGCGGGCCGCCTGGGTCGGCGCGCTATGGCTGGTCGTGTCGGCAGGGTCGGCGCTTGCCGAAGAGCCGAAGTCAACCAAATCTGCCGAGACAAAGCCTGCAGAAGGCAATCCATGGTCGCTAAACTGCGCTAGCGGATCGGCCGGCACCGAGCTTCAATGCCAGGTCTCCCAAAACCTTACCGAGGCCAAGACGGGGCAGCGCGTTCTTACCGTTACGGTTCGCCGCGACAACGGCAATGGCAACCTCGCGATGCTGCTGGCCTTGCCGCACGGGCTGTTCCTGCCTTCCGGCTCCTCGTACCAGATCGACCAGGGGCAGAAGACGACCATCGCCATCCAGACCAGTGACCAGAACGGCGCCTATGCGGCGACCCCTTTGTCGGCGGACCTCCTCAAGGCGATGAAATCGGGAACCAACCTGAACATCGGCATCGAGTCGGTGACGCGCAAGCCGGTGACCATTCCGGTCTCGCTTGCCGGATTCACTGCCGCGATCGACAAGCTTCAAGCGTTGAAATAGCCGGCCTATCTCGGCAGATGCGTAAGCATCAGCTTACGTTATGGACTAGCCGGGCTCACACGTGCTTGCGGCCGCCTGTCTCGCGGAACCAGCTGTCGGGGTAGGGGTACCACCAGTCCTTGATCGCCGGTCTGTGGTCGATGATGACCATCTTGGAGCGTCGGAAGGCGTCGAGTCCCTGGCGTCCCAGCTCGCGGCCAAGGCCTGATGCCTTCCAGCCGCCGAAGGGCAGGGCGTCATTGTCGATCAGCGGGTTGTTGACCCAGACCATGCCGGCCTCGAGCCGCTCGGCCGCTTCATGCGCCTCGGCGAGGTCGGTGGTGAAGACCGAGGCGCCGAGCCCGAACGGGCTGTCATTGGCAAGCCGGATCGCTTCGTCGAAATCCTTTACGCGGCAGATCGCTGCGACCGGCCCGAAACACTCTTCGCGCACGATCGCCATATCGGGTGTAACCCCGGTCAGGATCGTTGGCTCGTAGAACCAGCCATTGTTGTGCGCCGGCGGAATGCGCCCGCCGGCAACGGCTATAGCGCCGTTGCTGATAGCATCATCGACCAGCCGCATCACTTTCGCCCGGGCGGCTTCGCTGACCAGCGGGCCGATCTCGGTCTTGTCCATGCCATTGCCGATGCGCAGCGCCCGCGTCTTCTCGGCGAACAGCTCGACGAAGCGATCGTGAACCGAGTCGACGACAAAGAAGCGTTCGGCCGAGGTGCAGACCTGGCCGGTCAGGTGGAAGGCGGCGGTGACGCTGCCGGCTGCCGCCACGTCGAGCGGCGCGTGCTCGCTGATGATCAGCGGATCGCTGCCGCCGGCTTCGATGACGCAAGGCTTCATGCGCTCGGCGCAGGCGACTGCCACGGCTTTGCCGGCGGCGACCGAGCCGGTGAAGGCGACAGCGTGGGTGCGCTCGGAGGCGATCAGCGCCTGCGCGGTGGCGGCCGTGCCAGGCAGGCAGGCGACCAGCCCTTCCGGCAGTGAACGGAACACCGTCATGTAGTCCAGCGTCGACAGCGTCGTCGCTTCGGCCGGCTTGATGACGCAGCCATTGCCGGCGGCAAGCGAGGCCGCAACGGTCCAGCACATCAGCAGGATCGGGAAGTTGTAAGGCATGATGTGCACGGAGACGCCATACGGCTCGTAGCGCGCATACTGGAACGACCCGGCCTGCGTCGTACCGGCGATCTTGCCGGCGTCGTCGCGCGCCATCTCGGCATAGTAGCGGAAGATCGGCGCGCAATTGGCGATCTCGCCGATTGCTTCGGGATAAGGCTTGCCCATCTCGCGCACCATCAGCTCTGCGCAGCGGGTGAAGTCCGCCGCCTCGATGGCGTTGGCGACCGCATGCAGATGCTTTGCCCGGCTCTTGGCATCGAGCTTCTTCCAGGCGGCTTGTGCCGTGGTTGCGGCACACAGCACCGCATCGACCTCACCGTCCGTTGCGGCGGAGATCGAGCCGACGGTCTCCAGCGTCGCCGGATCGATCACCGGTTTTGCCGTGCCGGTCATCGGCCGGTAGTCCGGATTGACGAAGAAAGCCGGCCGTTCAGCGGAGAATTGCATGGTCGTCCTTTCAGGTCCGCTCAGCGGATCATGTAGACCTTCTTGATGGTCTCATGGACGGTGCAGACGCCTTTCCAATTCTGAGGAAAGAACGCCGCCGTGTCCGGCTCGATCTGGATGACCTCGCCCGATTCGTGCACATAGGTGCAGCGGCCCTCGAGGAAGTGGCAGAACTCGTCGCGGGTGACATGGCAGTGCCATTTGCCGGGGGTGCAGACCCACAGGCCGCATTCCGAACGGCCCTCCGGCCCCTTGTAGAGCAGCTTGCCCGAGGTGTGGGACACGCCCTCGATCATGGTCGGGATGACGCCCCAGTCGACGAGGTCGGTGATGGCAAGCGGGGATTGCATGATGGGCGTGGTCATGGCGATTTCCTTTAAAAAAGTGCTCAGCGGCACATGAAGGCCTTGGTCAGTGTTTGCGTGATGGTGGAGGTGCCGGCCCAGCCGGCGGGGAAGAACACCAGCATGCCGGCCTCGACCGGGATCTCTTCGCCATTCTCGCGGACATAGGTCCCGCGGCCCGACAGGAAATGGCAGAACTCGTCGGCGGCAAAGGTAACCTTGCGGCTGCCTGGCGTGCACGACCACAGGCCGCATTCGCTTGAGCCGTCCGGGTTCTGCGAGAGGATCCTGCCCGAGGCGCGCGGCGAGCCGGCAAGCGTGTTGCTGCCCCCGCCCCAGTCCTCCAGTTTCACGGTCGAGGCCTTTGGCCAGTGCGGTGTCGGCATATTGGGAAGCTCCGTTGCTGTTCAAGCCAGCATGTAGACGTTGCGCATGGTCTCATGCACGGTGCATTCGCCTGTCCAGCCGGCAGGGAACATGACCACGGTCCCGGCTGCGACTTCTACCACCTCCCCGGCATCCGACCGGTACGTCGCGCGGCCGGCGACGAAATGGCACAATTCGTCGCGCGGAATCGAGAGCCGCCAGCGGCCGGGCGTGCAGACCCAGATGCCGGATTCCGGCTGGTTGTTGGGTCCTTTGTGGACAAGCCTGCCGGTCGAGTGCGACGCGCCGTCGAGCGCGTCGGACTGGGCGCCCCAGTCGACGAGGTCGGTGCGGGTGGAGGCTTGGTAAAGGTGCGGGGCGGAGGAGGTCACAGCAACTTCTCCAGCAACCCTGCGGCCTTTTCCGGTCCGTTCTGTGCCCGCATCTGCGACGAGGTCTTCGCCAGCTTGGCCTTCATCTTGGGGTCGGTCAGGCAAGCCTCGATCCTGCTGACCAACTGGGCGTCGCTCCAGTCGTAGCGCGGCATGCCGAAGCCGTGGCCGGTTTCCTGGACGCGGGTGGCGTTGTCGTGGCCGTCCCAGACATAGGGCATGATGATGGCCGGCTTGCCGAAATAGAGGCACTCCGTGAACGAGTTGTTGCCGCCATGGTGGATGACGGCATCGACCTGCGGGATGACTGAAGGCTGCGGAAACCAGCTCTCGACGATGACGTTGTCCGGCACATCCGTGTACAGGTCCTTGTAGCCGCCGACATTGACCAGCGCGCGGTAACGGGTCTTGCCCAGTGTTGTGATGATGCGCTTCAACAAATCGACATCGCCAGCGCCGAGGCTGCCGAAGGAGACATAGAGCAGCGGCCCGTCATTGTTCTCGGCGAAGGTCGGCACGGCGTATGGCTTTTCCTGCCGCACGCAGCCTTCGAGATACTGGAATTTCGTCGTATCAAGCGGATGGCGGCGTTTGAACTTTGCCGCTTCGGGATAGAGCAGCAGATTGAGATAGGGCGAGGCCTCGAAGAACTGACCGACCGGGTATGGCGCTTCATTGTTTGCGGTGAGGAAGGCGTTGAAGTCGTCGTGGATGGGCTTGATCACCGCATTGAAATGATCGCGATAGCGCTGGTGGCCGACATGGTCGTTCTCGCCGCAACCGGAGAGATGCGGCGGGATGTCCTCATCCTCGATCTCGTTTTCCGAGCAGGAGATGACGCGCACCCAAGGCTTGCCGAACTGTTTGATGGCCGGAAACAGGATGACATTGTCGACGCAAATGACATCAGGCTTGATGGCGGCCAGGACTCGCGGCAAATCCTTCTGCGCCCATTTGGCGCTGTCGACAATCGCGGTCCAGCAATCCTTCACGTAATTGTCGACCTGATCGTAGGGCGATTTGCGGAAGTTCGGGATGTGGCCGTTGATGAAGTCTTCCCAGAATTTCGCCATCTGCTCGGGCGGCATCGGCTCCGACAGGTTCACCGGATGCGCTTCGAAGCCGTAACCCTTGTAGACATCGACAAAGCCGGGGTCGGACAGGAACACTGCCTTATGGCCGCGCGCCTCGACGGCTTGCGCGATGCCGACCGAATTGAGCGCCGGGCCGTAGGCCGCTTCGGGAAAAAACGCGATCGTCTTCTGCGCCATCAAGCTCTCCTATTCCTGAAAAATTCTGACATCGGCGGCGTCCCAGCCGAGTTCGACCTGATCGCCCGACGAGACCGGCCGGCGGTCGGCGGCATCGGCGGTGACGCGCACCAGAAATGGTTTTGGCGACAGAGGCGTGCGGACATGCAGCTGCAGGTCGAGCCCGTGATAGGCCAGCGCCTCAACCGTGCCGGCGATGCGGTTGGCGGTCTCGGCTGACGGGAACAGCCGGATGCGCTCGGGTCGCACCGAAGCGACAGCGGAAGCGCCGGGTGTGAGCTTGGCGGGAACCTTGCCGGTGATGCGCGCGCCGTTCGCGGCGATCACGCCATCCGCAGACATCTTGCCCGGTACGAAATTCATCACGCCGATGAAGTCGGCGACGAAACGGTCGGTGGGATGCTCGTAGATCACGTGCGGCGTGTCGCATTGCAGCAGCTGGCCGTCCTTGAGCACCGCCATGCGGTCGGCCATGACGAGTGACTCTTCCTGGTCGTGGGTGACGATGACGAAGGTGATGCCGACTTCGTGCTGCAGGCGCTTCAGCTCCATCTGCATGGCGCCGCGCAGTTTCTTGTCCAGCGCGCCCAGCGGTTCGTCGAGCAGCAGCAACCGAGGCCGTTTGACCAGCGCGCGGGCGAGCGCGACGCGCTGCTTCTGGCCACCCGACAATTGCTCAGGCTTACGGTCGGCGAAGGGGACAAGCTCGGTGGTGGCCAGAATGGCCTCGACGCGGGAACGGATTTCAGCTTTCGGCAAGCGCTCCATCTCCAGCCCGTAGGAGACATTGGCGCGCACGCTCATATGCGGGAACAGCGCGTAGGACTGGAACATCAGATTGACCGGCCGCTTGTTGGGCGGGGTCCGGGCGATGTCTTTGCCATCGAGCAGTATGCGGCCGTCGGTTGGCGTCTCGAAGCCGGCCAGCATGCGCAGCAGCGTGGTCTTGCCGCAGCCGGAGGGTCCAAGCAGCGCGAAGAACTCGTTTTCGCGGATGTCGAGCGAGATGCCGTCGACGGCGGTGACCCGGCCGAACTTCTTCGAAACGTTATCAATGGCCAGCAGCGTGCGCGGTTCGCTCATTGGCCGATGATCCCACGGTTGAGCCGCTGCGACAGGGTCAGCGCGGTGATGGATACCGCCATGACGATGGTCGCCAGCGCGTTGATCTCCGGCGTGATGCCGAAGCGGATCATGGCGTAGATCTGCATAGGCAGCGTCGTCGAGGCGCGGCCGGCACCGGCGGTGAAGAAGGCGATGATGAACTCGTCGACCGAGAGCGTGAAGGCAAGCAGAGCGCCGGCAATCACTGCCGGCGCGATGACCGGCAATGTCACACGCCGGAAGGTGGTCAGAGCCGAGGCGCCGAGGTCGGCGGAGGCCTCGACGATCGACCAGTCGAAACTCTTTAGCCTTGCGCGCACCACCGAGCAGACGAAGGCGAGGTTGAAGACGACATGGGCGAGGATGATGGTGTGCAGGCCCATGGTCAGGTTTAGCATGGAGAAGAACGACAGCAGAGCGATCGCCAGGACGATGTCGGGGATGATCATCGGTGCGAAGATCAGCGCCTCGAGACCCCTGCCGTATTGCCGGCGCATCTCGATGCCGATGGCCAGCAGCGTGCCGAGCAGCGTGGCGATGGCCGTGGAGACCAACGCCACGATCAGCGTGTTGAGCGCAGCGGAAAGGATGGCGGAATTGCCGGCCAGCGAGGCATACCATTTCAGCGAAAAGCCCGACCATGCCGTCGGCAATCCGCCTTCGTTGAAGGACAGCGCCACCAGCACGGCGATGGGGATGTAGAGGAAGGCGAAGACGAGGGTGAGGATCGTCCGCATGCCGAGCGTACGGGTGAAGGAATGGGTCATCGCCGGCCTCCGACAATTGGAAGGCAAGCGAACGACCAGAGTCCTTCTCCCTGTTCACGGGTAGAAGATACCGGCAGGCAGATGAGGGGCAGCGCTGAGCGTCGCAAAGGTTGACGCCGCCCCTCATCCGCCCCTTCGGGGCACCTTCTCCCGGTGAACGGGGAGAAGGCAAGAATTGCGCAGCGCTCAGCCATCGGCGTCACCCTTTGCCTCAGCCGCACGCCCCGCGGCGCGGTCGGCGGCGAGCGCCTGCGCCATCAGCACCAGAAGCATGATGGCGATCAGCGCCATGGCGAGCGCTGCGCCGAACGGCCAGTCATTGGCAGTCAGGAACTGGTCGTAAACGAGGTTGCCGATCATCTGGAAGCGGCCGCCACCGAGCAGCGCCGGGGTGACGAAATTGCCGATCGACAGCACGAAGACGAAGACAGCACCCGCAGCGATGCCGGGCACGGTCAGCGGCAGGATGACACGTCGGAAAGTGGTGGCAGCGGAGGCGCCGAGATCGCGCGATGCCTCGGCCAGTTCCGGGTTGAGGCGCGACAGCGGCGCGTAGCAGGCGAGGATGACGAAGGGCAGATAGTTGTAGACGAGGCCCGCGATGACCGAGCCTTCGGTATAGAGCATCGAGGGCGGTTCGCCGGTGTAGCCGAACCAGCGCAGCAACTGGGTGATCAGCCCTTCGCGGTTCAGCAGCACGATCCAGGCATAGGTGCGGATCAGATAGTTGGACCAGAACGGCAGCACGGCGAAGAACAGGAAAATTGGCTGCCACCGGCGCGGTGCGGCCGCGATCGCATAGGCTGCGGCATAGCCAATCACCACCGCAATCAAGGTCGCGGTGCCGGCGATACGTGCTGAGTTGAGGAAGATGCCGGCATAGAGCGGGTCGAAGACCAACCCGAAATTTTCCAGCGTCAAAGTGTAGTCGATGCCGCCATAGACGCCGCGCCGGAAGAAGGCGAGCGCCAGCACCAGGGCGCATGGCACCACCATCAGCGCGGTCAGCCAGACCAGCGCCGGGGCCATCAGCAGAGAGGAACGAAGTCGGGTCTGGGACAATTTCTCGGGTACCGCTCAGGGCCGGCGGCAGAAGTGCTGCCGGCCGTGAAGTCTGCGCCGCTTACTGCGCGGCCTTGATCTCGCTGACGATCTTGGAATAGTCGCGCTGGGCTTCGCCGACGTCACGCAACTGCTCGAACTTGACGAGATCGGCCACCGGCATCGCCATGTTGGGGAATTTGGCCAGGAAGTCGGCCGGCAGGCTTTCCATCGCCGGCTTGTTCGGCACCTTGTAGTCGATGTTCTGCGCCGCCCAGGCGTGGTTCTTGGCGTCGAGCATGAAGTTGATGAACTTGAAGGCGTCGTCCTTGTGCTCGGACGCCTTCATCACCACCATCGTGTCGACCCACAGGTCCGAACCTTCTTTAGGGATGACGTATTTGATCTCCGGCTTGTCGGCGATGCCGTAATTGCACCAGCCGTCCCAGGCCTGCACCATCAGCGCCTCGCCGGAAACCAGCTTGGAATAGAAGGTGGTGTCGTCATAGGCGAGCAGGGTCTTCTTGGCGGAGATCAAGAGGTCCTTGACCTCGGCCATCTTGGCCGGGTCGGTCTCGTTGACCGAATAGCCCTTGTCGAGCTGCCCGGCGGCCAGCAGCCAGCGATCGGTCGCCAGCATGGTGGTCTTGCCCTTCATCTCGTCGGAAGGGGCGAGCAGGTCGCTCCAGCTCGTGGGCGCCGTCTTGACAAGGTCAGAGCGGTAGCAGAGGCCCGTCGTGCCCCAGGTGTAAGGCACGGAGAAAGCGTTGCCGACATCGTGCGGCAGCTTGGTCGCTTCGGGATAGAGGTTGGCGAGGTTGGGGATCTTGGCATGGTCGATCGGCTCGGTCAGGCCAAGCTTGTTTAATACTTCGGCGAAGGGCGAGGAGACGAAGACCACGTCATAGCCCTTGCCGCCGGCGGCAATCAGCTTGCCCATGATCTCTTCATTGGTGGCGTGCACCACCACTTCGCCGGCAACGCCGGTGGCGGTCTTGAAAGCGGCCATGGCGTCGGGTGCCATGTACCCATCCCAGTTCGAAATAACGAGGTCGGCTGCGGCGGCCGGCACCGAGAGCGTCAGGGCGAGACCGAGAGCGATTGAGGATGTATTGAGCGCACGGCGCCGCAGGCTGGTAGCGGTCATGGCAGTCTCCCATTCGGTTTGATCGTCGAAATCATTTGCCGGACCAAGGCCGGCGACGCGCGCGCCTGCCTTGATCCTGTTCCCTCGGTCTTTTCTCGCCGATTGTGCCGACAGTACTATTGCAGAAAAAAGTACGTCAATCCATAATCTGTCAACGACGGAGGAATTTGGCCGATTGTCCCTGTTCCGGCGATCAGCCAGACCAATGCGCCACATTCGCATTCGAGAAAAGTCATGCAAGCCGTAGCCAGACGACCTCGCACCAACCATCTCGATCTGGCGCAGCGCATCCTGGATGTGGCGCGGCAGCGTGGCTTCGAGCCTGGCGCCCGCCTGCCCGAACAGCAGATCGCCTCGCTGTGCAATGTCTCGCGCACGCCCGTACGCGCCGCACTCGGCCTGCTCGCGGAACGGGGCGTGGTGCGCTGGGAGGCCGACAGCGGTTATCATCTGACGGTCGACCTCGCCGCCCAGCCCGCCATTGCCGCCGAACTACCCAGTGCGGAGGAAGACGAGCTCGCCGAAGCCATCCTGCGCGACCGCTCGGCGCGACGGTTGGACCAGACGGTGACCATCGCGGGGCTGATGCGACGCTACGACGCTGATCGCAAGACGGTACTAAAAGCACTTAACAAACTGACCGACGAGAATCTTCTGGATCGTGCGCCTGGGCAATCCTGGTTGTTTCGCCGCGCGCCGGACGATCCGGAGGCGCAAGGCGAAAGCTACGAGTTCCGCCTGCTGCTGGAGCCGGCGGCCATCCTGACGCCAGGCTTTCGGCTGGACGGGGCGCGGGCAGCAATGTTGCGGCAAGGCATGGAAGCGCTTGCAGCGCTGCCGGACGAGACATTCGACACGCGCGAGTTCCAGCGGCTGGACATGGATTTTCATGGCATGATCGCCGAGGGCTGCGCCAACCGTTTTGTGTCGGATGCATTGGCCGATCATCTCCGCCTGCGCCGGCTGCCGGGCATCTATTCCGGCGTCAACGTGTTTCGGCTGCGGCAATCGTTGCGCGAACACTCGGGCATACTCGACTATCTTGAAAGCCGGCAGTATGAGGTGGCTGCCGATCTGCTTCGCATCCACCTGCGGCTCTCCCGCAGCCAGCGACCGCAAGCAGCCAGCCGCGGAGCTCCCGCACTGTTCGGCATGATCAGCCGGCCGGATTGAAGAGGAATAATTGACGCGTAAAGCCAGCCCGACCATCGCGCTGTTTCCCGAAGCCAGTTTCGGCGCCGCGTTGAATTGCGTCGGTATCGCACAGGCATTGCGCGCACGGGGCGCTCGCCCCGTCTTCATCTGCCATGCCGGCTTCTCCGGCGTCTTTACCGACTATGGCTTCCAGGAATACCATCTGCCGACGGATGAGCCGCTGAGCGACAGCGACCGCCAGAGCTATTGGCAGGCCTTCGTGCGCCGGCACCTGCCGCATTTCCGGCTGAGCCCGATCGACCAGCTCGAGACCTATGTCGCGCCGACCTGGCAAGCGATCGTCGACACCGCCGTCAACGCCGAGGCGCCGCTGCGCCAATTGCTGGCGCGGCTGAAGCCGGACGCGGTGGTGCTCGACAACGTCATCATGTTCCCGGCGATCGCCGCCGCCGGCTGCCCGTGGGTGCGCGTCGTCTCCTGTGCCGAGACGGAACTGCCGGATGCCGAGGTGCCGCCCTATCTCTCGGGGATGGGTGCCGACGACCCGCAACGTGCGGCGTTCGAAGCGCGCTATCTCGCGGCCTCCGCACCCGCGCATGAGTGCTTCAACCGTTTTCGCGCGGATGCCGGCCTGGCGCCGTTGCCCAAGGGCCTGTTCCTCGAGACATCACCCGACCTCAATCTGCTGCTGACGCCAGCGATCGTACGGCGTGAGCGGGCCGAGCCGCTCGACCCCAAACGCTTTGTCTATCTCGAAGGCTGCGTGCGTTCGGAAGGGCCATTCGAGGTGCCGGTGTTTCCGCGCAATTGCGGGCCGCTGGTCTATGTCAGCTTCGGCAGCCTCGGCGCGATGGATGTCGGGCTGATCGAGCGCATGCTCGCCGTCTTCGACAGGCTGCCGGCGCGCTTCATCGTCAATGCCGGCGGCCTGCGCGACGCCTATCGCGCGGTGCCGGACAATGTCTATCTCGACGCTTGGTTTCCGCAGCCTTCGGTGGTGGCGAAGTCGGACCTGTTTATTCATCACGGAGGAAACAACAGTTTTTGCGAGGCGCTGCGCTTCGGCGTGCCGTCGCTGATCATGCCCTATTGCTGGGACGGACATGACAATGCGCAACGCGCGGGAGAGACGGGCGTGGGCGACCATATCGGCCGCGACGCCTGGACCGAAGGGGGATTGGAGAGAGCCATTCTCGGCCTGCTGGCCGACGATGCGATGCGCGCCCGCCTCAGGGACAATGCTGCCAAGATGGCGCTGACCCCTGGAACGGATGTGGCCGCGCAAGCCATACTCTCTCTCTCATAGGTACGTGAACCAAAATGCAGGACAAAAATACCAACACCGCTCTCTTCACCGGCAACGATCCCAAGGCCTGGCTCGCCCAGCACGGCATCACGGAGGTCGAGTGCCTGGTGCCCGACATGAATGGCGTGCTGCGCGGCAAGGCGCTGCCGACGGTGAAATTCCTCAAGGCGCTGGAAGACCGCGCACTCTACCTGCCGAGCAGCGCTTTCCTGGTCAGCATCGATGGCCGCTACTCCGGTTCCATCGACGAAGGCTTTGCCTATCAAGACCCGGATATGCGCATGGTGCCTGATATGTCGACGCTGTGCCTGGCGCCGGGCGGTGGCGTCGGCAAAGCCTATGTCTTCGCCGACGCCTTCCACATGCAAGGCAAGCCCTGGATGGCCTCGCCACGACATGTGCTGCGCGCCGTGCTCGATCTCTACCGGAAGCGCGGTTGGCGCGCGGTGGTGGCGCCGGAAATCGAATTCTATCTGACCGCGCCCAATCCGAATCCCGACCAGCCGCTGACGGCACCGGTTGGCGCCAATGGCCGCGCCGAGGGCTCGCAGCATCCCTACGACATGGTGGCGCTGGAAGAATTCGAGCCGGTGATAAGGCGCGTCTATGATTATGCCGCAGCCGCCGGCCTGCCGCTCGACACGCTGATCCATGAATCGGGCACCGCGCAGCTGGAGATCAATCTGCTGCACGGCGACGCGGTGCCACTCGCCGATCAGGTGCTGCTGTTCAAGCGGCTGACTCGCCAAGCGGCGCAGCAGAGCGGCATGCACGCCACCTTCATGGCCAAGCCGATCGCCGCGCAGGCCGGCAGTTCGATGCATCTGCACATGTCTGTCGTCGATGAAACGACAGGCGCCGCGCTGTTTGCCGACAGAGATGATGCAGACACCGAAATGTTCGGCCATTTCATCGGCGGCCTGCAGAGATATGTGCCCGAGATCATGCCGCTGTTCGCACCCAACGTGAACTCGTTCCGCCGCATCCGGCCGAACCACAGCGCACCGGCCAACATCGAATGGTCGCATGACAACCGCTCTTGCGGCCTGCGCGTGCCGGCAGGTGGCCGCGCCGCCCGGCGGGTAGAGAACCGCTTGCCGGGAGCGGATTGCAATCCCTATCTGGCGATCGCCGGTTCGCTGCTTGCCGGCTATCTCGGCGTCGAGCAGAAGCTGGCGCGCTCGGCTGAGGCCTCGGGCAATGCCTACAAGATCAAAAGCACGCTGCCGAAAACGATGGAGGAGGCGCTTGATCGTTTCATTGCTTGCGAGCCGGTGCGGGCATTGCTCGGCGACGATTTTTTCCAGACCTATCTGCGCGTCAAGAGCGTCGAACTCGACCTGTTCCAGAGCGTGGTGACGAGCTGGGAACGCGACCATTTGCTGCTGAAGGTGTGATCATGGCCTCCGGCTCAACGGGTTTCAATTCGAGCCTCGATATCGGCAATTCCTATTATGTCGCCACCGCCAATCCGGCGCCGAACCATCCGGCGCTGGTGGGAGATGTCGGCGCCGATCTGGTGGTGGTCGGTGGCGGCTGCACCGGCCTGTCGGCCGCCCTTCATGCCGCCGAGCGCGGCCTGAAGGTGGTGCTGCTCGAAGGCGGCAAGATCGGCTGGGGCGCGTCGGGCCGCAATGGCGGCCAGATGATCCCCGGCCTGCGCAAAGGCGCCAAGGGGCTGGTCAAGCTCTACGGCCCCGAGCGGGCGAAGGCGCTGTTCGACCTCGCCTTCGAGGCGCGGGGCCTGGTGCTCGACATCATCGAGCGCCACGCCATCGACTGCGATCTGCGGCTGACCGGCCATCTCGTCGGTGCCGTTAATGGCTCCGACCTCAGGGATCTCGAAGACGAGGCCAAATGCCTCGAGAGCGTGATGAAGTTCCGCGACGTCGAGATCCTGTCGGCGGCGCAGGCACGCGGCAAGGTGGACACGCCCTATCATGGCGCGATGTATGAGTCGCTCGGCGGCCATATGCATCCGCTGAACTACACGCTCGGCCTTGCCCGTGCCGCCGTGGCGGCCGGTGTCGTCATCCATGAAAATTCCGTCGCGGTAAAGCTGGAGCGCGAGCCTTCGATCCGGGTCTCGACGGCGCAGGGGTCGGTAAGGGCCAAACATGTCGTGCTGGCCGGCGACGCGCTGCTGCATGGGCTGGAGCCGCGCGTCAACAGCCGCATCATGCCGGTAGGCAACTATATCGTCGCCACCGAGCCGCTGGAGGGCAAGCGCAATGTGATCCCGGCCAATGTGGCGGTGTCCGATACACGCTTCGTCGTCAACTACTACCGCATGTCGGCGGACGGTCGGCTGCTATTCGGCGGCGGCGAGCGCTACACGCCATCGCCGCCGGCCGACATCGCCGGTTTCGTGCGGCCGCACATGGAGGCCACCTTCCCGCAACTGAAGGGCTGCCGCATCGATCATGCCTGGGGCGGTCTGGTGTCGGTGACCACGTCGCGGCTGCCGCATGTCGGGCACTATGGCGAGGTCTATTTCGCGCATGGCTATTCCGGCAAGGGCGTCATCCTGTCAACGCTGTCGGGCAAGCTCTTGGCCGAAGCGATTATGGGCGACGCCTCGCGGCTGGACCTGTTCTCGACGCTGACGCCGATGCCGTTCCCGGGCGGTACGGCGCTGCGGGGCTTGCTCTATGTGCTGGGGATGTTGTGGTACGCCATGCGCGACCGCATCAAGCATTGAGGTTACTACCGGCGGGTGGATCATCAGAGGATTGCATGCGTGATTTTCAACTCACCGGACGCTCGCCGGTTCGCGCGACAGAAGCGATGGCGGCGACATCGCATCCGTTGGCGACGCTGGCGGCTATCGACACGCTGCGCTCTGGCGGCAACGCCATGGATGCCGCCGTCTGTGCGGCGGCAGTGCAAGGGGTGGTCGAGCCGCAATCGACCGGCATCGGCGGCGACTGTTTTGTGCTCTACAGTCCCAAAGGCGAGGGCGAGGTGCTGGCCTTCAACGGCTCGGGGCGGTCGCCTGCTGCTGCAAATGCCGATTGGTATCTGGAGCGGGGCCATAGCGAACTGCCTGCGGCCGGACCGCATGCCGTCACCATACCAGGCGCCATCGATGCATGGTGCCGGCTACTCAAGGACCACGGAAAAAAGGGCATCGACGCCGCGCTGGCGCCAGCCATTCGCTATGCCGAACAAGGCTATGTCGTTCATGATCGCGTCGCCTTCGACTGGGCCGACGAGGTCGCCCTGCTCTCAGCCGATGAACATGCCGCGCGCATATTCCTGCCCGAGGGAAGGGCGCCGCAAGCCGGCGATGTGCATCGGCAGCCGCACTTGGCGGACACCTTGCGCATCATCGCCAACCGAGGCCGTGCAGGGTTTTATGAAGGTGAAGTCGCGGACGATCTGGTGGAACGTCTTCGCGCGCTGGGCGGGCTGCATGCATTGGAGGATTTCGCCGAGACCCAAGGCGACTACGTCACGTCGGTGAATACGTCCTATCGCGGCTACGATATCCATCAGATGCCACCGAACAATCAGGGCATGACGGCGCTGATCATGCTGAATGTGCTTTCGGGCTTCAGCCTTGGTTCGTTGGAGCCGAACAGTGCCCAGCGGCTGCATCTCGAGATCGAAGCCGGCCGGCTTGCCTACCAGGACCGCGATACTTTCATCGGCGACCAGGATTTCGTCCAGGTCCCCGTCGAACAACTGCTGTCGGCAGCTTATGCGGAGCGGCTGCGCGCCGCCATCGATCCGGCTCTCGCCATGACGCATCTGCCGCGGCTTGAGCTGCCGCGCAGCGACACCGTCTATATCTCCGTGGTCGACCGCGACCGCAATGCAGTCAGCTTCATCAACTCGACCTTCGGTTCCTTCGGCAGCGGCGTCGTCGGTCCCAAGACAGGCGTCGTGCTGCAGAATCGCGGCAGCAGTTTTCGCCTCACGGAAGGCCATCCAAATCGTATCGCGCCGCGAAAGCGACCGATGCACACCATCATGCCTGGCATGGCGACGCGAGGGGGTAAGGTGGTGATGCCGTTCGGGGTGATGGGCGGCGGCTACCAGCCGTTCGGCCATGTCCATCTGTTGACCAACATGATCGATTTCGGGATGGACCCGCAGCAGGCACTGGATGCGCCACGGGTGTTCTACAAGGACAATGCCGTGCTGGCCGAGCGCGGGATTCCGGCTGAGGCGATCGCCGGCCTCCGTCAGCGCGGCCATCAGGTTTCGATCGCCGAGGAGCCGCATGGCGGCGGCCAGCTGGTGCTGATCGATTGGGAAAAGGGCACGCTCACCGGTGCCTCCGATCCTCGCAAGGACGGTTGTGCGCTGGGCTACTGATCTGCGTTGCTGGAATGCGCATTCAGAACCAGATCAGCCAGACAAGCTGCAGGGTTACCAGTGCAATGGCGTCCCAGAAGATGAGTTCGCCTGTCGAGAACCAGCGCCGCGACCGGTTGAAGCTGTAGAACAGCCACCAGACCAAGGCTGCGGCGGCCAGCGGCACCAAAGCGAGCAGCGTGCTCACGGCAGCCGCGCTCCCGACACAGCATCGAATGTGTGCAGCGCTGCCGGCGGAAAGCGTAGATAAAGCGGCTGGCCGGGATCGAAAGCGCGATCGTCATTCACAGTCCTGACGATCAGCGCGTTGGCCTCGCTATTGGCGAAGATCAGCACGTCCGGCTCGACCGGTTCGACGACGTCGACGGCAAACAGGATGGCGTCGCCGGCAGTCGCGTCGACAAGCTGGATCTGCTCCGGGCGAATGCCGAGCACGATGGGACCATCAGGCTTTCCCGGAAGCGGGCAAGTGAAACCGCTGGCGTGGAAGACGCCGGCGCGGACATCGCCATCGAACGTGTTCATCGCTGGACGGCCGATGAATTCGGCGATGAAGCGATTGGCAGGCCGCCGATAGATCTCGCGCGGGTCGTCGTACTGGATCAGTGCGCCTTCGCGCAACACCGCGACCCTGGTCGCCAGCGTCATCGCCTCTTCCTGGTCGTGGGTGACGAAGACGAAGGTCTTTTTCAGCTCGCGATGCAGACGCTTCAGCTCGGTGCGCATGTGGAGCCGCAACAAGGCGTCGAGATTGGACAGCGGCTCGTCCATCAGACAGAGGCTCGGCTGCCAGACGAGTGCGCGGGCCACAGCCACGCGCTGCGCCTGGCCGCCCGACAATTGCGAAGGGCGGCGGTCGAGGTAACGGGTGATTTCGAGCAGCTCGGCCATGGCGCGGACGCAGCGGTCAAGCTCGGCGGCCGGCATCTTTCGGATGCGCAAGGGATAGGCGATGTTCTCGTAGACGCTCTTATGGCTGTAGAGCGCATAGTTCTGGAACACCATGCCCATGCCGCGCAGGCGCGGCGGCAGGTCGGTGACATCGAGGCCCTCGACCATGATGCGCCCGGCGGTCGGCCGCTCCAGCCCGGCGAGCAGCCGGCAGGCTGTCGTCTTGCCGGAACCGGACGGGCCGAGCAGAACCAGGAATTCGCCGGGCTCGAAAGCAAGATCGAGCGCCTGCAGCGCCACCGTCCCGTCCGGGAAGGCCTTGGTGACGCCGTCGAAAACAATTGCCATACAAGATCCCTTCAACCCTTGACCGCGCCGAAGGTGAGGCCGCGGACGAGCTGTTTCTGGACAAGGAACGTGAAAAGCACGATCGGCAGCGTTGCCACGATCGCGACTGCCGCGACCTGTCCCCAGAGCGTGCCATGCGGCGTCACCAGCCCCGGTATGCCGACGGTCAGCGGCCGCCCGTCGAAAGCGACGAGGATGAAGGCATAGAGGAACTCGTTCCACGACAGGATGAAGCAGAGCACCGCTGTGGCGCCGATGCCGGGTGCGGCCAGCGGCGCGACGACGAAGAAGAATGCGCCGAGCCGCGAGCGGCCGTCCATCATCGCGGCCTCGTCGATCTCCCTGGGGATTTCGGCGAAGAAGCCGCGCATCATCCAGACGACGAGCGACAGGTTGAAGGAGGTGTGGGCGATCACAACGGCGTAGATGGTGTCGATCAGGCCCAGCGAGGTGAAGAACAGGAACAGCGGCACGGCGATTGAGATCGGCGGCGCCATGCGCGTGGTCAGGAAGAAGAAGAACAGGTCTTCCTTGCCGGGAAAATCCGAGCGGGCAAAGCCATAGGCCGCTGGCGCGCCGATGACGATGCAGAGTATGGTCGACGACACCGAGATCAGCACCGAATTGATCGCCAGCGGCCAGTATCCCTTGTCGATGAAGACGGCGGGATAGTTGGCAAGCGTCGGCGAAAAAATCCATTTCGGCACAGAAGACAGAAGATCGACGCGGTTCTTGAACGACGCCAGCACCATCCAGACATAAGGCGTCAGCGCCACCACGACGGCGACGAGCAACACCGCCCAGGCAAAGCTTTTCCAGGCGCGGTTGGTGGACTGATCGATCATCGCAGCGCCCTCAAAACGCCCCCACCTGCTTGCGGCTCGACCAGTAGACGGCCTTGTAGAAGACCGAGCACAGGATCAGCACGACGAGATAGATCATGAAGGCGACCGCGGCGCCGTAGCCGAGGTCCCAGTTACGGAAATTGACGCGGTAGGCGTAGATCGAGACCAGCTCGGTCAGCGTTCCCGGTCCGCCGCCGGTCATCAGGAAAACCTTGTCGAACTCCTTGAAGGCGTCGATGCCGCGCAGCAGCAGCACGAGCGCGATGACCGGCCGCAGCAGCGGCAGCATGACGTTTCGGAAAATCTGGAACGGTTTGGCGCCATCCATCATCGCCGCCTCGAACGGCGCGCGCGGCAGGCTCATCATCCCGGCGAGCATGATCAGGGTGACGAAAGGCGTCCACTGCCAGACATCGATGGCGACGATGGTCGGAAACACCAGGTCGGGTGCCGAAAGCACCGCCGAATTCTGCGCCAGCAGGCCGACCTTGCGCATGTAGAAGGTGAGCATGCCGAAATCGCCCTGCAACAGCAGCCGCCAGATCAGCCCGACGGCGACCGGCGCGATCATCATCGGGATGAGCAGCAGTGTGGTGAGTAGCCGCTGGCTGGCGACGAAGCGGAAGATCAGGAAGGCCAGCGCAAAGCCGAGCAGGAATTCCAGGCCGACGGCGATGATGACGAATTTCAGCGTCAGCAGGAACGATGCCCAGAAGAATGGGTCGTTGCGCATCAGCTTGCGGAAATTGTCGAAACCGACGAAGGCGCCGGCATGGCTGGCGTCGGCGAAGCTGAGGTCGGTCAGCGCGGTGTAGACCATGTAGTAGAACGGGCCGACCAGGAAGACGACGACGAGCAGCGTCGCCGGCAGCATCAAGAGCGGCCCCACCCCACGGTCGAGAAGCGGCATTCCGCGCGGCGATGGAGTGCGGTTCGTCACGGGCGTTTCCTGCGGACAAGAACGGCTACCCGCTTGTGCGGGTAGCCTCTGCGCGACATCTCAAGGCCTATCGTGCCGGATAGGTCATGGGTGCGCAAGAACCGAGCAGTGTCGAGATGTCGGTGGCGGCGGTGTCGAGGGCGGCCTGCGCCTCCTTTTCGCCGGCGAGGTAGGATGACAGTTCGCGCACTAGTATGTCGGTCATCTCGGCCGATTGCGGCAGCGTCGCCTTCGGCACCGCATGCTCGTTGGCCTCCATCGAAGCCTTGGCATAGGGCAGCTTCTGCACCTCGGCGGAGGCATAGACATCCGGCCGACCTGAAGCGCCGCCATTGAGATGCTGTTCGAGCTGGCGGTCATAGCCCATCATCCACTGGACGAAGAGGAAGGCGGCCTGCTGGTTCTTCGAATAGACCGGGATGAGATAGGTCCAGCCCTCGACCTGGCCGATCTTCCCGCCGTCGCCTTGCGGCACGAGATCGAAGCCAACCTTGCCGACCACGGTGGAGGCCGTGGTGTCGACCGACACGGCATAGGTTGCGTCGTTCCACATGATCAGCTCGGCGACCTTGGCTTGCTGCATCAGCGCCATGACATCATCCCAGAAATAGTTGAGGCTGTCCGGCGGCGAGAATTGCAGCAGGCTCTTGTAATATTCGAGCGAGGCGACGGCCTTGGGGCTGTTGACGATGACCGGGCCGCAGGCCGAGCCGCTCTTCACGTCGAGCACGTCGCCGCCGAAGGAATAAAGGAAATTGAGCCACTCATACCACAGTGCCTCATGGCGCTTGCCCTGCAGGGCGGTGCCGTAAAAACCCTGGTCGGGGCGATAGAACCATTCGGCGATATCGCGGTATTGCTTCCAGTCCTTGGCGGGAGCGAGGCCGTAGCCATACTTGGCCTTGAAGCCTGCCTGCTCCTTGGGATCGGCGAGCAGGTCCGAGCGATACCACATGAACATGTTGAGCACTGTGAAGGGGAAGCCGTACTCCTTGCCGTCATACCAGGAGATTTCGTGCCAGGCGGTCTGGTAGAGCTGCTTCTCCGGCTCGAAGCTCGGATCGCGCAAAGCCGGGTCGGCCATCATCTTGGCGATTTCGACCAGATGGTTGTTGGTGGCGAACTTGCCGAGTTCGCGATGCGGCTGGATGATGACGTCGTAGCGGCCGCGGTGCGAGTTGAGATCGAGCTGCACCTTGTTGACGGCTTCCGAGTGCTCGTACATCTCGACTTCGACATGGATGCCGGTCTGTTTTTCAAACTCCGGCGCCATCTTCTTCAGCGCTTCGAGCGGCGGCAGCGCCTCGCCGACCATGCGGATGGTCTGGCCGCTATAGGGTTTCGACGCCTCTTTCAGATCCCACGCGTCCGCTTGTGTCACTTGCCACGTCAGGGGCCACACAAATACGACTGCGACGAGCAGTCTGGACGCGGTACGTCTCAGCGGCTTGAGCATTCTTCCCTCTCCCTAGAAGTCGTGCCTGGCGGGCCGGCGCCCGTTTTGTCATAAAATGTGTGGTACTGCAAATCAAAATGTGGCACCTTGCAACAAATGGTTGGGAGGTGTTAACAGACCGGCAGCAAACCGGCTTTCCCGACCAGGCGAGGGACCTTTCGGATGGACTTCATCTTCATGCTGACGCGCAACGATCGCACGGTCGAGGACTCTCTCGACCTGGTCGATTTGATTGAGCCGGTCGGCCTGAAGCATGTCGGCTTCAAGGATATTGGCGTCGCGCCGGATGTGCTGCGCAAGCTCGCTGTCGCCATTGGCCGGACAGGCGCCACCACTTACATGGAAGTTGTCTCGACGACGGCTGAGGCCTGCCTTAATTCCGCGCGCATCGCCAGGGATCTCGGCATCCAGCGCCTGCTCGGTGGTACCCAGGTCGACGAGATCATGGCGTTGCTGGAGGGGAGCGGCACCGAATACTACCCTTTTCCCGGGCGGCCGGTCGGCCATCCGACCAAGCTCGGCGGTTCGGCCGAGGATGTCGAGGCCGACTGCCGGGCCTTCGCCGAGAAGGGTTGTGCGGGATGCGACATCCTCGCCTATCGCGCCACCGAGGCCGACCCGGCCGAACTGGTGCGCGCAGCCCGGCGCGGGCTTGGTCCGTCGCGGCATCTGATCGTCGCCGGCGCTGTGGCATCAGCCGATCGGATCAAGGCAATCAAGCTGGCCGGCGCCAACGCTTTTACCATTGGCACAGCGGTTTTCGATGGCTCCTATTCGCCGACGAAAGGTTCTATCCTCTCGCAACTGCGGGATGTCCTCGCGGATTGCGAGCGTGTCTAATGCCAGTCATCGGCATCGATCTCGGCACACAAAGCCTAAAGGCGATCGTTGTCGATGACGAATTGCGGCTGCGTGGCGAGGCCGCTGTGTTGTACCAGCCGGCCTTCCCGGCGCCCGGCTGGGCCGAACAGAACCCGGCGCTGTGGCTGGCGGCGCTCAAGCCGGCCATTGCCGGCGCGCTCGACAAGGCTGGGCTTGCGCCGTCCGACATCAAGGGTATTGCCATTGCCGGCCAGCTCGACGGCTGCGTCGCGGTCGATCGCAATGGTGAGGCGCTGGCTCCGTGCATCATCTGGATGGACCGGCGGGCGGCAGGAGAGATCGCCGGCATCGACCCGGACTTCATCCGTGAGCGCACCGGTCTCGTTCTGGACGCCACCCATATGGCGGCGAAAATCCGCTGGGCCGCGCGCAACCTGCCCGAAGCGCGCCGAGTGGCGCTCTGGCATCAACCGGTATCATTCGTGGTCGCAGCGTTGTGCGGTCGTGCCGTCATCGATCACGCGCTGGCCTCGACGACCATGCTCTATGGGCTGAAGGAGCACAATTATGCCGGCGATCTGCTGGCGGCCTTCGACATCGATGCACATAAATTGCCCGGCATCGACGATGCATCTGAGATCGCCGGCGCCTTGACCCACGCCGGCGCCGAGCTCACCGGTCTTCCTGTGGGCACGCCGCTGGCGGTCGGCACCGGCGATGATTTTTCGGCCGCCATAGGCGCCGGGGTTGTCGTGCCCGGTGTCGTCGCCTGCAATCTCGGCACGGCCGAAGTGGTCGGCGCGGTGTCCGGCACGCTTCGCCTCGACCCCGGCGGCCTGGTCGAGACCCATGGCTTTCTCGGCGACGGCTATTTCATCTCCAATCCCGGATGGCTCTCGGGCGGCGCGGTGACGTGGTTTCTAACAACCTTCGGCGTCGATTCGCCGGCGGCGATGTCGGAACTGGCGGCGACGGTGGTTGCCGGCAGCGACGATTTGCTGTTCTTGCCCGCGTTGTCCGGTGCCATGGCGCCGCGCTGGATCGCCGAAGCGCGTGCCGCTTTCTACGGCCTGACATCCTTCCACGGCAAAGCCGCTTGTGCCCGTGCCGTGCTGGAGGGCTGTGCCTTTGCCATGCGCGACGTGGTCGACCGGCTGGACGATCTCGATATCGCGACGGATCGCATCCGGCTCTCAGGCGGTGGCGCGCGCAGCCGGGTATGGGCGCAAATCCGTGCCGATGTCAGCGGCAGGCCGGTCGAGATCGCGGGTGCGGCCGATGCCTCGCCGATCGGTGCGGCAATCCTTGCCGCCGCAGCCATCGGCCTTACCTCCTCAGTGCAGCAGGCGGCTGAAAGGCTGGCCGGCCACATCGAGACGATCGACCCTGATCCTTCCGCCAAGGCCACCTACGACAGAAGTTACCGCCGGTATCGCACCTTGTTCGATGCCCTGACCCCGCTTCATGCTGACTGACCGGACTGCATCCTATGTCCAGACAAATGCTCGATCGCCTTATTGCCGGCACGCTGCCTGACCCGGATAGCCAGGGAATGCTGTCGGTGCCGCTGAAGACCATCGTCATAGGGCGCGGTCTCGGCGACGAAGCCGATGCGCTGGTCAAGCCACTGCCGCTCGGCCGCAGGCTCGCCGTTGTCATGGATGCCGACACAAGGCTGGCTCTCGGCGAGAGAGTGTCGATTGCGCTGCGCGGCTCCAGCGATGTCGACAAGATCATCCTGCCGCGCCATCCGCATCCCGACATGGACGCCGTGCGATCGGTGATCGCCCGCACGAAAGACGCCAGCGGTCTGGTCGCGGTCGGATCCGGCTCGATCAATGACATCACCAAATATGCCGCCCATCTGACCCAAAAGCCCTATGCGGTGTTCGGCACCGCGCCGTCGATGAACGGCTACACCTCGGTGTCTGCGGCAATCACAGAGGACGGCCTGAAGAAATCGCTGACGGCGAGCCTGCCGGTCGGTGTCTTCCTCGATCTCGATGTCATGGCGCGAGCGCCGCACCGGCTGATCGCTGCCGGCTTCGGCGATTCGATGGCGCGGCCGACCGCGCAGACCGATTGGCTGATGGCGCATCTTTTGCTCGGCACGCCCTACCGGGAGGCGCCATTCATGCTTCTGGCCGAGGACGAGGAGGCGCTTATCGCCAAAGCCGGCGAACTCGGGACCGGCGACATTGAGGCGATGGAAGTGCTGGTGCGCACGCTGGTCATGTCGGGCCTTGGCATGACTTTGTGCGGCGGCTCCTATCCGGCCAGTCAGGGCGAACATCTCATCGCCCACTATATCGACATGCGGGGCCAGGGATTGCCCGAAGCGCATCACGGCGAGCACATAGCGGTGACGACGTTGACGATGGCGCGGCTGCAGGAACGCGTGCTGGCGCTGCGGGAGCTGCAGCTCGCGCCCTCCGCCGATACGCCAGATCGCTTCATCGAAATCTTCGGCGAAACGCTCGGACGTTCCTGCTGGGCGGCATTCAAGCCCAAGCTGCTGGACCGCGAACGGGCGGACGCTGTCAACACCATGCTGGCCAGGCAGTGGCGCTCGCATCGCGAAAGGCTGCTGCGGGTGGCACGCCCGGCGCGCGAGATCGCGGCAGCACTGCGTGCCGCCGGCGCCCCAACCACGCCGCAAGAGGTCGCCATACCGGCTGGCTTCTACGACGAGGCGGTCGCCAATGCGCGGCTGATCCGCGACAGGTTCACCATGCTCGACGTCGCTGCTGCCTCGCTCGAAACGGTTGCGGCGGGAGCCTGAGCGGGTGCTGCGTCCGCTCACCGACTTCACCGCGCCGGACCGGCGCAACATCGCTGTCGTGCTGACCGACATAGACGACACCTTGACCGACAAGGGGCGGTTGCCGGCAAAAGCCTATGTGGCGCTCGAGCGGCTGAAGCAGGCCGGCTTCATTGTCGCGCCGGTTACCGGCCGCCCTGCCGGCTGGTGCGACCTGATAGCCCGGCAATGGCCGGTGGACGGCGTGATCGGCGAGAACGGCGCCTTCTATTTCCGCTACGACGACGCCAAAAAGCGGATTGTTCGCCACTACGCCAAGAGCGCTGCCGAACGGCAGGCCGATGCCGCGCGCCTCAAGGAGATCGAGCAAACCGTTCTGCGCGAAGTTCCGGGTGCGGCGGTCGCGGCCGACCAGGCCTATCGAGAGGCCGATCTGGCGATCGATTTTTGCGAGGACGTGGCGCCGCTGCCCAAAACCGAGGTTCTGAAGATCGTCGGCATCTTCCAGCGCTATGGCGCGACGGCGAAAATCTCGTCCATCCACGTCAATGGCTGGTCGGCAAATACGACAAACTGTCGACAAGCCGGCTATTCTTGCGGGACTGTTTTGGTATAGATATCGACCACGACAAGGACAGCATTGTCTTCGTCGGCGATAGTCCAAACGATGCACCAATGTTCGGCTTCTTCCCCAACAGCGTCGGCGTCGCTAATGTGCTGGACTTCGCCGGCGAGCTTCCGGCGTCTCCCGCCTTCGTCACACGCGGGCGCGGCGCGAAGGGATTTGCCGAGTTTGGCCACGCGCTGATTGCTGCAAAGGGAATGGAATAGTCATGGACCAAGGCCGACTGACGAAGAAGGAGCGGCACGCGCTTATCCTTTCGGAAGTGCGCCGGTCGGCGTCAATACGCATCTCCAAGCTCGCACGGCGCATCGGCGTCGCTGGCGAGACCATCCGCCGCGATCTCATCGAACTCGGCGATGCCGGGCTGATCAACCGCACCTATGGCGGTGCGACGATCTCGCTGGTGACATCAGAACCGGTGATTTCGGAGCGTGGCCTGACCCTGATCGAGGAGCGCGCCCGCATCGGCCGCGGCGCGGCAAGCTTTGTCGAGAAGGGCCAGATCGTGATGATCGATGGCGGTTCGACCACCTATGAGGTGGCGCGCAACCTTTCGCAGCTGAAGCGCGACCTGACTATCATCACCAATTCCACCGGCGTGGCCTCGGTGGCGGGCGCCAATCCGACCTTTCGGGTGCTGCTCTGCCCCGGGACCTATGATAGCCGGGAAGGCAGCGTGTTGGGCGAAGACACCGTCGAGTTCCTGCGCCGCTACAATGCCGACGTCGCCATTATCGGCGCATCGGGGATAAGCGCCGATGGTCCGAGCGACATGATCTCGGGCGCCGCGGCCGTTAAACGCGCAATGATATCGCGTTCACTGTCGACGGTGCTGGTGGTGACCCACGACAAGTTTGGCCGCAGCAGTCTGGAACGCATCTGCGGGCTCGATGACATTGCCGATATCGTCACCGACAGCGAACCGAAGGCCGACCTGCGCACTGCTGCCGAACAGGCGGGCACGGAGCTGCATGTGTTTGCCGCCGACTGATCAGCATTGGCTATCCGGCGGCATCCCGGTTGGTCAGCGCGATGTGGCAGCAGCCGGGGCCGTGGCCCGGCGTCCAGGTGACATTGTCGAAGCGCACGCCCGTTGCCTCGAACAGACCACGGTCGAAAGCGCCGGCGATGCGGCAGAGCGTGGCGAGTTTTTCATCACCGACACCGGCCTCGACCCAGGCGTCCTTCAGCGGACAACGCTTCACCTTGAAGGCGATGTGGTCCGGCCCGCGCTCGACATCGGTCGGATACATCAGGCCGCCATCCGGGCTGACGGCCAAAAATGCCTCGCCGATGGCCGGCGCGTCGTTAGGTCCGAAGCGGGCGAAGGCGGCCGCCGCCACCTCCTTGCCGCGCTGCTCGATGGTGCGGATCATGATCGCCTCGGCCTTTTCCGCGCCGAGTTCGCCGGTCAGCTCGTCGAGAAACAGACGGTAGAGATCGGCGCGGTTACGGAAGGCGGAATCGAGTTCGCGCGAGAGTTTTTCGGCTCTGGCTTCTCGTTCGGTCATGGTACTTGCCTGCTGCTTCTGTCCAATCTTGGCGCCGCCGCAACCAGCGCCTTGCCGATTGCCGATTGCGGCGCGTCGACTACGTTGCGGGCGTCGCCGCTCTCGGCGATCCGCCCGGCGTCGAGAAGAACGACGCGGTGGGCCATGGCCCGTACGACGCCGAGATCATGCGAAATGAAGAGATAGGCGATCCGTTCCCTGGCTTGCAGGTCGAGCAGCAGCTCAAGGATTTGTCCGCGCACCGAAACGTCGAGCGCGGACACCGCTTCGTCGAGCACGATCAGCGACGGTTTGGTCGCGATGGCTCGGGCGATGGCGACGCGCTGGCGCTGGCCGCCGGAGATTTCGTGAATGGCGCGCGGGGCGAGATCGGCTGCCAGCCCGACGCGATCCAGCAAGGCAGCAATGCGGGCCGGCCTCTCGGCGCGGGAAGCGATGGCATGGATGCGCAAGGGATCGTCAAGCACGCGAGCCACCGTGGCGCGCGGGTTGAACGCGGCGAGCGGATCCTGGAACACCATTTGCAGGCGCGCGCGCTTGGTGCGCAGGGCCGCACCCTTCAAGAGCAGAAAGTCATCGCCTTCGAACTGGACGGTGCCGGCGTCGGGCTCGATCAACCTAAGCACCAGCCGCGCGATCGTCGACTTGCCGCTGCCGGAGGGCCCGGCCAGCGCCAGCGTCTCGCCGGGTTCGATGGCGAAGGAGACACCGTCGACGGCCGCGATGGCCTTGCCGCCGCGGTGGTAATGCCTGGTGAGGCCGGAGACAGCGAGCACGCTCATGCCGGCGCCCGTCGTAGCAGCGGATCGGCGTCGAGGCCGAGATGGGCGTCGAGCAGCGTTCGCGTATAGGCATGGCGCGGGGCGTTTATGATTTGCTCCGTCGGGCCGAGTTCGATCAGTTCGGCGTTCCGGAATACAGCGATACGCTCTGCGAGTTCGGCGGCCAGCGCGATGTCGTGGCTGATGAACAGCAGCGTCATGCCGTCCTCCGCCACCAGTTGCCGAATGAGGCTGACGATTTCGGCTTGCACAATGGTGTCCAGCGCGCTGGTCGCCTCATCGGCGATCAGCAGTTTCGGACCGGCTGCAATGGCCGCGGCAACAGCAACGCGCTGCTTCTGGCCGCCGGAGAGCTGGTGCGGGAAAGCACGCATGGCGGTTTGTGGGTCGGGCAGCCGGACACGTTGGAGCAGGGTTTTGGCTTTGGCGTAAGCTTGTGGCCAGTCGAGGCCGAGGTGGGTGCGGGCGATTTCGGCGATCTGTTTGCCGACGGTCATGACGGGGTCGAGGCTGGCGGAGGGGTCCTGGAAGACGAAACCAATGTCGCGGCCGGGAAGGGGGCTTGCGACGGATAGTTTGCGCTCTACGGCGCCCCCCTCTGTCCTGCCGGACATCTCCCCCTCAAGGGGGGAGATTGGCAGCTTTGCGTCCAGCGCTCTTCCTGCAATGCCAGTGATCGGCGAAAGCGCAGATGAGACCTTAATCTCCCCCCTTGAGGGGGAGATGTCCGGCAGGACAGAGGGGGGTGCCTTGACGCCTGCCTCTCCTGTAGATCTCAGGAACCAATCGATCCTTCCCTTAACCTTGGCTGACCCCGGCAGCAGTCCAGCCACCGCCAGCGCCAGCGTGCTCTTGCCCGAACCGCTTCCGCCAATGATCGCCAGCCGCTCGCCGGCAATAACATCCAGGCTGACCCCCTTCAGCGCCGTCACCTCGCTGCCATCTCGCCGATAGCGCACCGACAGATCGCGTATCTCAGCCAGTGCGGTCATGACAGGCTCCTCCGCACCGCCGTCGTTTCGACCACGCCTTCGCCGGCGAGATAGACGCCGAGCACGGTCAGCACCAGGGCAATGCCCGGAGCGATCGACAGAAAGGGCGCGGTTCGCAGCACAGTGCGGCCCTCGGCAATCATGCCGCCCCAAGTGACGCGATTGGGGTCGCCGAGACCAAGGAAGGACAGCGCCGCCTCGGTGAGGATCGCCGCCGCCACGATCACCGAGGACAAGGCCAGCACCGGCGGCAACGCGTTGGGAAGCACTTCGCGAAAAGCGATCTCAAGCGGATGCATGCCGATGACGCGAGCGCCGGCGACGCAATCGCGCTCGCGGATCGACAGCACTTCGGCGCGGGCTACACGCGCCGGTCCGGTCCAGGCGCCAAGCGCTATTGCCGTGACGACGACGCCGAGCGACGGCCCGACGACACTGACGAAGGCCAGCGCCAGGAGAAAACTCGGCACGGTCTGGAAGGCATCGGTGATGCGCATCAGCCCCTCGTCCACAAGGCCGCCGGCAAAGCCCGCCAGCGTGCCGACGACCGCGCCGATGAAGAGTGCCGCCGCTGCCGCCGCCAGGCCGACCGCCAGCGAGGTGCGGGCGCCGTGGAACAGTTCGGCCAGCACGTCACGGCCGAGCCGGTCGGTGCCGAGCGGCAGCGACCAGTCCTGCAACGGCGGCAGCAGTGCTGGTCCGGCAATGGCCTGCGGGTCGCCGGGGAAGAGCAGCGACGCAAACAGCGCCATGGCGAACAGAAGCGCCAGGATGATCGCGCCGGCGACCGCTTCCGGCCGGCGCAGGAACCGCGGCAGCGCGCTCACGCGCTGGCCTCGCTGGCGCCGACGCGCGGGTCGAGGAAGGCGTAGGCGATGTCGACTGCAAGGTTGACGGCAATGACGAGGACGGCGCTGGTGAGGATGATGCCGAGCAGCAGCGGCGTGTCGCGCGAGGCGACCGCTTCCTGCGCCAGCCGGCCGAGGCCGGGCACGGCAAAGACGCTTTCGATGACGACGCTGCCGCCCAGCATCTGCGCCGATTGCAGGCCGAGCATGGTGACCAGCGGCAAGAGCGCATTGCGGGCGACATGGGCGAGCACGATGCGGCGGCGCGACAACCCCCTGGCGCGGGCGGCGAGCACAAAATCCTGCCGCCACGCCTCGGCCATGCCGGCGCGCATCATGCGCAGATAGAGCGCGAGATAGATGAAGCCGAGCGCGGAAACCGGCAGGACGAGGTGGACGGCGATGTCGGTGGCGCGGTCAAAACCGGTCTTGTCCGAGGCCAGGCTCTCGATGCCGCCGATCGGCAGCCAGCGCAGGTCGACGGCAAAGACGACGATCAGCACCAGGCCGAGCCAGAAGCCGGGCACGGCATAAAGCGCCAGCGAGCCGATCGACAGGAAGCGGTCGCGAAAGCTGCCGGGTCTGGCGCCGGCGTAGATGCCGAGCGCCGAGCCGAGCCCGAAGGAGAGCGCGGTGGCGGTGACCATCAGGAGCAGTGTCGTCGGCAGGCGTTCCAGGATGACATCGCGAATTGGCCGCGAGAAGGTAACGGACTGGCCAAGGTCGAAATGCAGCAGCGCCCAGAGGTAGTTGGCGAGCCGGGTCAACTCGGACTGGTCGAGGCCCCAGCGATGGCGCAGCAATTCGATCATGCCGGCATCGCCACCGGTCGAGACGATGTAGGCGTCGACCGCGTCACCGGGGGCGGCTTCCAGGAGGAGGAATGTGCCGATGATGACGATCAGCAGCACGAAGATGCTGCCGACGAGGCGACGGCGAATGAGGGTGAGGGCACGGGTCATGGGAAAGGCATAGCGCTGCGCCAGTCGAGAGAGGTGCGGTGTCTAGGCACCCCCCTCTGTCCTGCCGGACATCTCCCCCGCAAGGGGGGAGATTGGATGTCGCCTCTGCCTTCGCCAATCTTCGATGCCGAATGTACGCGACAGCGAAGCTGCTGATCTCCCCCCTTGCGGGGGAGATGTCCGGCAGGACAGAGGGGGGTGTGACGAAACGCGGCCCTACGCCATGCCTTCACACCAATTTCTTTGCGAACTTTCATCCGCGCAAATGTGTCACGATTCCAGATACGTGTCCGCCCAGTTCGAAACCGCCCAGCGCGGGTTGTTGGCGATGTTCCCCACCGTCTCGCGCGCGACGCTGATGAAGCTCCATTCGGCGACGTTGATCAGCGGCAGGTCCGCCGCGACCTGTTTCTGGAATTCCTTGTAGAGGTCGGTGCGCGCTGACGTATCCAGCGTCTCCGAAGCCTTGGCGATCAGCGCGTCGAGCGCGGCGTTCTTGTAGCCGCCCTGGTTGGAGAACGGCACGCCGTCGGGAATGCCGCTCTGCACCAGGATGGTGGTCGAGATCGCCGGGTCGCCGCGGAACACCGGCGGGCCGACGGCGAGGTCGAAGGCGTGGTCGGTGTAGACGGCCTTGATGTGCGCGGCCGAGTCGTTGTTGACGATCACGGCGTCGATGCCGATTGCCGCCAGCGCCTGGCGCAGATAGTCGCCGAACTGCTTGGTCTCGTTGAAATAGGGTGCCGGCAGGAGTTTCAGCGCAAAACGCTTGCCGTCATCGGCGCGCTTGTACCCCGCGTCGTCGAGCAAGGCGTTGGCCTTGGCGACGTCGAATGGATAGATCGGCACGTCGGCAGTGTAGAATTGCGGATCGTTCTTCGGCACCGGGCCGGTGGCGGCAGCGGCATAGCCGAGGAACACCGTCTTGACGACGAAGTCCTTGTCGATGGCATGCGCGATCGCCTGGCGGACCTTCACGTCGGCCAGTTCCTTGCGGCGATGGTTGATCTCGACGACGAGCTGATAGGTCAGCCCCTCATAGCCCTTGGAGATCACCTTCAGGCCCGGCACCTTGGAGATGCGGTCGAGGTCGGCCAGGGGCACGGCGGAGAAGGCGGCGAGCTGGATCTCTTCGGCCTCGAGCGCCGCTGCAGCCGACGTGCGGTCGGGTAGCACCTGGTAGATGATCTCGTCGAGATACGGCTCGTCCTTGGCCCAGTAATCGGCATTCCTGGTCAGCTTGTAATACTGGCCGGCCTTGTATTCGCCGAACTTGAACGGCCCGGTGCCGATGGGTGCATTGTTGGCCGGGTTGTCCTCGATCTTGCCGACCTCGTAGATGTGCTTCGGCACCACGCTTGACAGCGCCGGCAGCGCGTTGCGGATCAGCTGGAACGGCGTTGGCTTGGCGAATTTGAAGACGGCGGTCAGATCGTCAGGGGTGTCGACGCTGGCCAGATCCTTGAACACGGTGCGGCCGAGATTTTGCAGCGGCTTCCAGATCTGCAGCGCGGAGAAGGCGACGTCGGCCGAGGTGAACGGCTTGCCGTCATGCCATTTGACGCCCTCGCGTAGTTTGAACGTCACCGACAGGCCGTCGGCCGCGCCCTCCCAGCTGAGTGCCAGCCGCGGCTGGAGCCCGTCCTTGCCGTCGAAGGAGGCCTCGGCCAGCGTTTCGACGATCTTGCTGGAGATGAAGAAGACGCCGTTGGAGGCGACGATGGCCGGATTGAGGTTGCGCGGCTCGGAATCGGCGGCAAGCACGAGGCGGCCGCCCTTCTTCGGCGTCTGCGCCCAGCTGAATGTGGGCATGGCGGTGGAGGCCAGCAGTAAAACTGAGCCGCCAAGCAGCGTGCGTCTGGAAATATCCGACATGATCAACCTCCGTCCTCTCCGCGACCAGATGGGCGCACCCCTCGAAGCTGGCGGCACCCGCCAGCATCCTCGCGGCGATTATGGCCCTTGCCAAGGGTTTCGCCAGAGACGGAATTGGCGCATCTTTGCTTGGCTTTGAAATTTTCGTCCTCTGGACCAGTTTTAGAGGTGGCCCTTTCATTCTGGAATTCTGGTAGGACCAGATTGCCTTAGTGTGCAGCAATGACGAGTGGTGACAGCCTGCCGAAGCAATCTAACCTGTTTCTGGCTGGACCAGAGTTAACGAAATGGTGCAGATTTGATCGAAGCCAAGGGATTGGGCGCAGTACGGCCGGCGATCCCACTGATATCAGGGAGAGAAAGATGAACATTGCCCCGGGCAAGAGCGCCGTCAGCAATATCCCGTTCGACCAGGCGAGGGTCGACCGGCTGATGGAAGAGGCCGGCATCGATGTTCTGCTCGCGACGTCCAAGCACAACACGCAGTATCTGCTCGGCGGCTACAAGTTCATCTTCTTTGCCGCCATGGATGCGATCGGCCATAGCCGTTACCTGCCTGTCGTCGTCTATGAAAAGGGTGGGCCCGATCATGCCGCCTATATCGGCAACCGCATGGAAGGCGCCGAGCACCAGAACAACCCGTTCTGGACGCCGACGCTGCATCCCGCCTGCTGGGGCACGCTCGATGCTGCCAATCTTGCGGTCGAGCACATCAGCAAGATCGGCAAGGCCGGCGCCCGCCTCGGCATCGAGCCGGCCTTCCTGCCGTCCGATGCTTATGCACTGATCCGCAAGGCGCTGCCGGACGCGAAGCTGATCGACGCGACCGATATGCTGGAGCGCATGCGCGCCATCAAGACGGACGCCGAGCTGGAAAAGCTGCGCATCGCCTCCGAGCTGATCACCGATTCCATGTTGGCGACCATCCAGTGGGCGCACGAAGGCAAGACCAAGGCCGAGATCATCGAGCATCTGCGGCGCGAGGAGACCAATCGCGGCGCGCATTTCGAATATTGCCTGCTGACGTTGGGCGCCAGCCACAACCGCGCGGCGTCACCGCAGGCTTGGAAAAAGGGCGACGTGCTGTCGATCGATTCCGGCGGCAATTATCACGGCTATATTGGCGACCTCTGCCGCATGGGCATTCTGGGCGAACCGGATGCCGAACTGGAAGATCTGTTGGCCGAGGTCGAGACGGTGCAGCAGGCGGCGTTCTCGAAGGTGAGGGCAGGCACCGTCGGCGGCGATATGATTTCGCATGCCGAGGGCGTGCTGAAGGCCTCCGAGGTCGCGCCCTACACGGATTTCTTCGCCCACGGCATGGGGCTGATCACGCATGAGGCTCCGTTCCTGATGACCAACCATCCGGTGACCTATGAAGGCACCTATGCCGCCAAGCCGCTGGAGACAAACATGGTGCTGTCGGTGGAGACGACCATGCTTCACCCCACGCGGGGGTTCATCAAGTTGGAGGACACGTTGGCGGTGACGGATACGGGATATGTGATGTTTGGGGATCGGGCGCGGGGGTGGAATAGAGGTGGGATAGCCTAGCTCGGCGCTACCCCCTCACCCGGATTGCCATCCGAATTGCGAAGGGCAATTCGGGGCTATCCGACCTCTCCCCGAGGGGAGAGGAGTTTGCGCCGGCGCTGGCTTCTGCCTCTTCTCCCCTCGGGGAGAAGGTGGCCGCGAAGCGGCCGGATGAAGGGGGCCTTTCGCGATTACTTCCCCGCCGGGATCAGCCTGAAATCCGGCAGCTCCCGCAGCACCAGTTCGGGTCCGGCCGGCGAATAGACCACGAAGAGCTGCATCGGCCCATCGCCCGTGTTCAGTGTCGAATGGAAACGGCTTTCCGGCACATAGATGGTGCAGCCGGGGCCGACCTTGGCGACGACCGGATTGCCGTTCTCGTCCTCGACCATTTGTTCGCCATTGCCTGAGATGACGAAGATGATTTCTTCCGCGCCGGGGTGGTTGTGGCGGGTGTGGCCCTTGCCTGAGGGCAGGTCGACGACGCCGCCGGAAAAGCGCTCAGCGCCATTCACTTCAGGCGCGACCGTCAGCGACAGCTTGCCCCAGTCAAAGCCGAAGGCGCTCACGTCCTTCGGGTATACGAACACCTTGCTCTTGTCGGTCATGATCTCATCCCTTCTTTTTCTTCTGGTCGTGCAGCGTGACGGCCTTGAAATCCGCCGTCTGCCTGGCGATCGCGGCTTCAGCCGGCAGCCGTTCCATCGAACTCGCGCCATAAAAGCCATGCAGGCCCTTGCAGCGGTCGAGGATGTATCTCGCGTCGTCCGGCATGGAGATCGGTCCGCCATGGCAAAGCAGGATGACATCCTTGCGCACCGATCGCGCCGCGTTGGCGATGGCGTCGATCTCGACCACGCAGTCGTCGAGCGACTTGGCCGACGTGGCTCCGATCGAGCCGCCGGTCGTCACCCCCATATGGGCAACGACGATGTCGGCGCCGGCTTTTGTCATGGCGCGCGCCTCGTCGGGGTTGAAGACATAGGGCGTGGTCAGAAGATCGAGCTTGTGCGCCTCGGCGATCATGTCGACCTCCAGCCCGAAGTCCATGCCGGTTTCCTCAAAACTCTGGCGCATGCTGCCATCGAACAGACCGATGGTCGGGAAATTCTGCACGCCGGAAAAGCCCATCGTCTTCAGCTCGGCAAGCAGCAGCGGCATGATGACGAAGGGATCGGTGCCGTTGACGCCGGCCAGCACCGGCGTCTTTTTGACCACCGGCAGCACCTCATAGGCCATTTCCTTGACGATCTCGTTGGCGTTGCCATAGGCGAGCAGGCCGGCAGCCGAGCCGCGCCCGGCCATGCGGTAGCGGCCGGAATTGTAGATGATGATGAGGTCGATGCCGCCGGCTTCCTCGGCCTTGGCCGACAGGCCGGTGCCGGCGCCGCCCCCGACGATGGGCACGCCGTCGGCGATCATCGCCTTGAACTTCTTCAATATGTCTTTGCGCGGTATTGCGGGCATTTGTTGGCTCTCACTATCTGGCGATGTCGAGGAAGGCCGCGGTTGCGGCTTTGGCAAATTCCGGATCGTTGATGTGCAACGGCAGGCGTGTGACGCGGCGCGCGGCGTTCGGCTTGATGGTGCGCTCGACGGCATCGAACAGCACGGCGTCGGCTTCGGGGTCGAAGAAGGCGCCGCCCTCGATGTCGAGTGCCGAGACGCCTTTTTCGGGGATCAGGAAATGCACAGGGCCCTCGCAGCGAGCGAGCCTGGTGCCGATCCACTCGCCTATACCGCGGCATTCGTCCACCGTGGTGCGCATCAGTGTGACGTTGGGATTGTGTTCGTAGAACAGCCGGCCCCTAAACTTCTCGGGAATGGTCGGCGGCGCCCAGAAATTGACCATGTCCAGCGCGCCGACCGAGCCTACATAGGGCAGCTTGGTGCGGGCGATGGCGCCGAAGCGGTCCTCCGTCGCAGGCAGCACGCCGCCGAACAGCAGGTCGCAGACTTCCGTCGTGGTGATGTCGATGACGCCGGCGAGCAGGCCCGAGTCCGCGAGCTTCTCCATCGAGCGGCCGCCGGTGCCGGTGGCGTGGAAAACCATGCAGTCATAGTTGGCGCGCAACTGATCCGCGATGGCGGTCACGCAAGGCGTGGTGACGCCGAACATGGTGAGCCCGAGTGCCGGCTTGCCGGTGGCAGTCGGCGCCGGCTTTGTGGCCATGCCGGCGATCGCTTGCGCCGCGTTGTGCAGCACCGTGCGGGAGAGCCGGTTCAGTCCCGCCATATCGGTTACCGATGGCATCATGATGATGTCGGAGACGTCGACATAGGGCGCGGTGTCGCCGGAGGCGAGCGTCGAGACCATGATCTTGGGCAGCCCAAGCGGCAGGGCGCGCATGCCAGCAGTGATGATCGACGTGCCGCCGCCGCCCCCAATGCCGATCACGCCTGATATGTCGTCGCGCGACTGAATGAAACCGGTGAAGGCGGCGCCCATGCCGGCCACTGCCGTGCCGCGATCATCGATGCCGAGCACGCCACTGGCTCCACCCGGATGATGCGCCGCGACCTCGCTGGCCGGGATATCGACCGGCACCGTGGCACCGCGCGTTCCGATGTCGACGCGGGCAACCGAACTGCCGGTGGCGGCAATAGCATCGGCCAGGAAGGCAAGTTCCTCGCCCTTGGTGTCGGCTGTGCCCACCACGTAGATGCGCTCCATCGCGTTTCTCCCGTCACCGGCCGACCGGCGCCGGACCGCCTGTCGCCCTTTGCCGGCCTTTCGGTGGGCAAAGGTCATTGCAATTTTTTGAGACGCGCGTATCGTATTGACATGGATGTCTCACGTCAACAAGCCGCTGGGAGCGACGACGCCAACGAGGCTGCCGAACGCGGCCCACGGGCCCGCACAAAACGGCTGATGCTGAAGACGGCGACGCGGCTGATGCAGGCGGGCGTCACCCCGTCGGTCAGCGAAGTCGCGGAGGCGGCGCAAGTGTCGCGCGCCACCGCCTATCGCTATTTCCCCAGCCAGGCAGCCCTGGTGCAGGCGGTGGTTGACGAGGGGCTTGGGCCGATCCTGACCTGGCAATCGACGTCCACCGATGCCGGGCGGCGCGTTGCCGAATTGTTCGATACCGCCATGCCGCGCATCGAAGCTTTCGAGGCAACTTTCAAGGCAGCGCTGAAACTGTCGCTCGACCAATGGGCGCAGCGGCAGGCGGGCACGCTGGGCGGCGAGCCGCAATTCACGCGCGGACATCGCGTCCAGCTGCTGAAGGATGCCATCGCACCGCTCAAGGGCCGGCTGCCGCCGCGCGAGTTCAAGCGCCTGGCCCAGGCGCTGTCGATGATGTTCGGCGTCGAAGTGCTGATCGTGCTGAAGGATATATGGGGGCTCGATAGCCGCGGCATGCGGTCGGTCGCGCAATGGGCGGCGGGCGCCCTTGTGCGCGCCGCGGTGGCGGAATCAACGGCTGAAATCGATGCGGCCCCGACAGCGGCATTGGCGAAATAGCGCCAATCTGGTTCGACCAGATTTGGATGCCCACTATTGATGTTAACCGGGATGGCAGTGCCGAAACAAGGCTCTCCTATATCAACGAGTAGGAAAATTCAGGGAAAACAGTCGGATACATGAAGAATCCGGTTATGCAAGGTCCGGTGGTGGTCCAAGAAAGAGCTTGACGGCTATCTAAAATTGGTAATACCAGATTAGGAAAGAAAAGGCGGATCGAGAATGACAGCCGCAGTCCATTTCGGCAGGGCGAGGAGAATCATACGGATGGCGCGTGTTCCGTCCGCACGAGGTGGCGCATCGTGACGCAGACGTCGCCTCGCGCCAGTGCCGGCAAGGGGATTGCGCTGCGCCTCGATGGGCTCAGCAAGGCCTATGGATCCGTGCGCGCCATCACCGACCTGAGCTTCGCCGTCGACGAAGGCCGCTTCTTCGTACTCTTCGGGCCGAGCTCCGTTGGCAAGACGACGACGCTGCGCACTATCGCCGGCCTCGTCCAGGCCGACTCCGGCACGCTTGAGATCGGCGGCCGCGACATGACCCATGCGCCGATCGCCGGCCGAGGCATCTCGATGGTCTTCCAGTCTTTCGCGCTTTACCCCCACCTCACGGTCTATGACAATCTCGCCTATCCGCTGCGCGAGGAGAAAGCCGCGCGCGCCGAGATTGACAAGCGGGTGAAAGAGACCGCCGAGATCCTGAAGCTGACACACCGCCTGAAGGCCAAGCCGGCAACCCTGTCCGGCGGAGAGCAGCAGCGCGTCGCGCTCGGCCGCTCCCTGATCCGCCGGCCAAAGATTCTTCTGCTCGATGAGCCGCTCACCAATCTCGACGCCAAGCTTCGGCACGAGACGCGCGCCGAGCTGAAGCGGCTGCACCGCCAGTTCGGCATGACCGTGATCTATGCCACGCCCGACGAGCTCGAGGCTCTCTCGATGGGCGAGACGATCGCCGTCATGCGCGATGGGGGCATCGTCCAGATCGGCACGCCAGATGAGCTTTACGAGCAGCCGATCAATACCTACGTCGCCAGCAAGATCGGCTCGCCGCACATGAATCTGTTCACGGCCTCGGTGCGCGCCGACACCAGATCTTTCGACACGCCGCTCGGGACTCTGGTTCCGGCGACGGCGCCAAAGACTGCCGATGCCAACGAGGCCGCGCTGATCGGCATTCGCCCGAGCGACATTCGGCTCGCCGCCAAGGGCGAAGCCGGGGTTGCCTCGAAGGTGCATCTGGTCGAACCGCTCGGCGACATAACGATCGTCTCGGTCGAGGCCGGCGGCGAGATGTTGCGCATGGTGCTGCCGGAAGCGATCGCCGCCAGCATCAGGACCGGCGATTCGGCATCGATCGCCATCGATAACAGGAAAATCCACGTCTTCCGCGCCGCGAGCGGCCAGGCAATGACCTGACTCGAACGGCGAGAAGCAATCCGGTTAACCAAGGGAGGAAACGCGAATGACGGCGATGACCAAACTGAAAGGGCTAGCGACAGCCGCAAGCTTCGCTGCCACACTACTGGTGGGAGGCGTGACCTATGCCTCTGCCGAAGAAGTGACGTTGACGATGGCGGTGCCGGATTGGCCCCCGACCCGCATTATGAAGAAGTTCTTCGACGAGCAGTACAAGCCGAAGTCTGGCAATACTGTGAAGCTCGATGTGGACTTCATTCCGTGGCCGGATTTCTACACCCGGGTCAACGCCTCGTTGACCTCGGGCGAAAAGAAGTACAACTTCATCGTGTCGGACTCGCAGTGGCTGGGCGCCTTCGTCGAAGGCGGCTACTTCCGCAAGATCAACGATCTCATCGATGCCGACCCGGAACTCAAGGCGACGATGGAGTCGATGCATCCCGCCGTGCTCAACGCCTACTCGACCTATCCCAACAGCACGCCGAACTACTACGGCTTCCCGCAGTTCCCGGACGTGCTGGTCACCTACGGCCGCAAGGACGTGCTCTGCAACAACGACGAGCAGGCCGCCTACAAGGCGAAGTACAATGAGAAGCTGCCCTGCACCGGCGAAGAAATCGACGCCATGGACTGGAACACGTTCGAGCATGTTGGCGAATTCTTCCAGCGCAAGAAGGGCGACAAGCTCGCCGGCCAGGTGCTGGATGACGATTTCTATGGCATCGCCTATCAGGCAGGCAAAGGCTACGACTTCTCGACGAGCTCGGTCCACACGTTCGTCTGGGAGCATGGCGGCGGCATCTGGGATGAAACCAAGGCCCCGACCGGACATGCCGAAGGCGTCGTAAACTCCCCGAAGTCCATTGAGGGCATGGAGCATTTCCTCAAATTGCTGAAGTTCATGCCGCCGGTGGTCAAGACCGGCACCATGGACATCTTCGTCTCGGACCAGTTGTTCCGTGAAGGCAAGGTGGCCATGAACATCGACTGGATCGGTCTCGCCGAAGCCTCGCTCGATCCCAAGACGTCGAAGGTTGCCGACAAGCTGGTGTTCGGATTGGCGCCAGGCCTGCGCGGTGCCGACGGCAAGGTGAATCGTACGTCACAGATCGGCGGACAGCCTTTCGTTCTCACCACCTGGACGACGCCTGAGCAAATCAAGGAAGCGGTTGGCTTCGTGAAGTGGTGGCTCTCGCCTGATATCCAGCACCAGTTCGCCGCCGGCGGCGGCCAGTCCGCGATCAAGTCGGTCTACAGCGATCCGAAGTATGTGACCTATCGTCCGTGGGACCGCGCCTGGGCGAACTCGCTCGACTGGCAGAAGGACATGTGGCACGTGCCGCAGTTCTTCGAACTGCTCACCCAGCAGCAGGACCAGTACGACCTAGCCATCACTGGCAAGCAGGACGCCAAGACCACCTTGGATAACATCGCCAAGTTCCAGGAGGACCTCCTGAAGAACGATGGTCTTATCCAGTAACCTTCCGACATAGCTGCGGGGAGCGGGCAAAAGCCGCTCCCCGTCATTGCCACTTCAGGCGCTCCATATTTCGGACTCCCATGACCGCTGTTTCAAGCACGCTGCTGACACCACGCCTTACCGCGGTTGTTGCCCACAACTGGAAACTCGCCATCGCTGTCGCTGTCGTCGTGTCGGCCATATCAATGGCGGGCTTGCCTGCGGCTGTCTCCTTCTGGGTGGTGGGCGCCGCGGTGGCGTTGGTCGCGGCCGCATTTACCGTCAACGCGTATCGCCGCCACTACTTCGGCGCCTTGCTGGTCGCTCCGGCAATCGCCGTTCTGTTTGTGATGAATATCTTCCCCCTGCTGTGGTCGCTGGGCCTTTCGTTCTTCGCCTACCAGGCAAACCAGCAGACGATCCGCTTCGTCGGACTCGGGAACTACATCCGGATCCTTACCAACGATCTCGCTGCTCACGCGACTTGGGGCGCGCTGATCAATACCGCCATGTTCGTCGTGTTCACCGTCTCCGCGCAGATGATCGTCGGCTTTCTGCTGGCCATCCTGTTCGCCAAGCAATTTCCGCTGCGCAAGTATTTGTTGATCCTGGTGCTGACACCGATGATGCTTTCGGTTGTCGCCTCTGGCGTGTTCTTCACCTACTACTATGACCCGACATTCGGGATTCTCAGCTACGTCATCAATTCCATCTCCGGCAACCAGTTCATCCTGATGAGCAACAAAGTCGGTGCCGTGGCGGGAATCGTTTTCGCCGACGCATGGATGTGGTCGCCCTTCGTCATGCTCCTTGTGCTGGCGGGCCTCGTCTCGGTGCCGAAATACCTTTACGAGGCCGCTGCCATCGACCGTATTTCCAGCTGGCGGCAATTCTGGATGATCACCTTCCCCTACATCCGCGGCCTTCTGATGTTGGCCCTTCTCTTCCGCACCATCGAGGCATTCAAGCTGGCGGATCTCGTCATCCTCCTCACCAAGGGCGGCAACGACACGCTGACGATCTCCTATCACTTGATCCGCATCGCCAACGAGCAGAACAAGACGAGTGAGGGCGCGTCGATCTCCTATCTGATGCTGTTCATGGTGATCGTTCTCACCAACCTCTACCTGTACCTCGCAAACCGCCGTACGCAGGGAGCCTAACCCGTGACCGAATCGATATTGGGAAAGCTCGGCTTCCGCAGGGCCAGCGGAGTAGACGAGGCCGGCTGGGGGCGGACGCTCGCCGTGGCCGTCGTCGCCTTTATCTATTTTCTGCCGGTGCTGTTCATCATATTCACCGCCTTCAAACCGCAGGGCGACGCGCTTCTGGTGCCTCCGACGCTGTCGCCCACGTCGCTGTTCGGCTTGATTCCGGATCATTTTGTGTTCAAGCCCACGCTCGAAAATTTTGGGTCCGTCTTTTCTCGCTCGATGACGTCGGGCGGTGCCCCGGAAGCGACAGGATTCGACCGTTATTTCTTCAACTCGATCTTCATCGCCTCGGCTTCGGTGCTGCTGGCGCTGGTCATCGGCACCCTGGCGGCCTTCGGCTTCTCGCGCTATCCGCTGAAAGGCAATGACACCTACCTGTTCATCATCCTGACCACGCGCATGCTGCCGGCGATTGTGGTGATCATTCCGGTGATCCTGATGTTCCGCGTAGTGGGCCTGTCGGGCTCGTATCTCGGCATCATCATGCTCTACACCGCCTTCAACCTGGCCTTCACCATCTGGATGATGAAGAGCTTCTTCGATGAATTGTCGCCAGACGTCGAGGATGCCGCCCGCCTCGACGGATCGTCCGGAATGCGGGTGTTCTTCAAGATTTGCCTGCCCCAGGTCATTGCCGGGCTCGCCGCCACGTTCGTGTTCGGCCTGATCCTCACCTGGAACGAGTTCCTCTTCGCCCTCTTGCTCTCGGGGCCCGACACGAGGACGGTCCCGGTCGCCATGAACCAGGCCGTGTCGTCGGGTGGACGCGGCACCGACTGGACTTTGCTTGCCGCCATCGAAACCCTGTTCCTCGTCCCAGTCTTCCTGGTCACCTTCTTCTTGCAAAACCATCTGTTGCGCGGTGTTACCTTCGGCACGGTGAAGCGCTGAGATGTCAACCATCGAACTCCGCAAAGTCACCAAGCGCTTCGGCTCCTTCACCGCGGTCAAGGACGTTGACCTGTCGGTGGCCGCCGGTGAGGTCGTCTGCCTTCTCGGCCCGTCCGGCTGTGGCAAGACGACGACCTTACGCGTCATCGCCGGGCTGGAAAGCGTCACTGACGGCGAGGTCGTCGTCGCCGGCAAGGTGATGAACAAACTGCCGCCCGAAAAGCGCGACATCGCCATGGTGTTCCAGTTCTACGCGCTCTACCCGTCGGCATCGATCGCCGAGAACATCGCCTTCCCGCTCTATCATGACGGCATTTCCGGGGCTGAGCGGACTGCCCGCGTCAACCGCGTCGCCGCGATCCTTCACTTGGAGCACGTTCTCGACCGGCTGCCGAACCAGATATCCGAGGGCGAAAAGCAGCGCGCCGCCATGGCCCGCGCCATCGTCCGCGACCCCAATTGCTTCCTCTTCGACGAGCCCTTGTCGCGTCTCGATGTCGAACTGCGCCAAACCATGCGTGGCCAGATCAAGGAAGTGCTGCAGGGCCTCTCCAAAGCGACCGTGATCGTGACCCATGACCAGCTCGAAGCGCTCACCATGGCCAACCGCATCGCCATCATGAAGGACGGCCTGATCGAGCAAGTCGGCTCACCGCACGAGGTATTTGCCAAGCCCGCCAATGCTTTCGTGGCGAGCTTCATCGGCACGCCGCAGATGAATCTTCTCGAGGCCGACCTCAAGGCCTTCGCCGATGGCACGGCGGACATGACCGTGGCCGGCATTAGTCTGGCGATCCGCACGGACGCGGCGGTCGCGCGCCTGCAGCCCGGCAAGGTGACGATCGGTGTCCGCCCCCGTGCTTTCACCGTGACCGATACGGGGGACCGTGGCACCATCTCCGCCAGAGCCGAGCTCATCGAGCCCATGGGCGCCGAAACCCTTATTCATGCCCGCACGGCGGCAGGCGCCGACATCCGCGTCGTGGTGACGAGAAGCCAGTGGGTCAAGGTCGGCGAGGCGCTGAATCTACGCCCCGATCCCAGGCAAACCCATGTCTTCGATGGCGCCGGAAAGGCGGTGCGGTCATGAGCGACAGTTCTTCCGGCATGAGCCGCGCCGGCGCGTTCCGCCTCGAGCTCTTCATCATTGGCCTCGGCGTCTTGGCGCTGGTGCTGATCTTTCAACCCTTTTCCATCGGCCTGTACGCGGTCGGCAGCGGTCTCGTGGTGCTTGCCGGGCTCATCAACAACCTGCTGCCGTTGGCCCAGCCGGGCGTCAAGGTGCGCAGTGTGGTGACCGTAGCGCTGGTCGTGGCGCTGGTCTTCTGCATTGCGCTGCTGGTATCGATCACGGCGGCGCATCTCTACGGCGTCTTCTTCCTCAATCCACCGGACCCCAACACTCTCGCCGGCAAGGCGCAGCTCGCCACGCCGCCTTTCTACAAGCAGGCTTTCGTGTGGGAAATCGCCGCCGCGGCGGTGATTCTCGCGCTGATCGTCACCGCTCTCAACAAGACAGCGCGATGATCAGCAGCTGACGCTATCCGGCAGGTCGCGCTCGCGCCCGTCCGCGACGGTCGGTGTGCGTCGCCCTCTCAACTCTCACGCCGTCATCCTCCGGCTTGACCGGAGGACCCGACGCCGAGATCAAGGATCGTGTCGACCGCGCCGCCAAAACACTCAGGATCGAACATCTGCTCGACCGCAAGACCGACCGCCTTTCAGGCGGCGAAATGCAGCGCGTTTCGATCGGGCGCGCCATCGTGCGCAAGCCGCGCGTGTTCCTGATGGACGAACCGCTGTCGGCGCTCGACGCCAAGCTGCGCGAGGCGCTGCGCACGGAACTGAAGAACCTGCAGATCCAGCTCGGCGCCACCTTTCTGTTCGTCACTCACGACCAGATCGAGGCGATGTCGATGGGCGACAAGGTGGGCGTGCTCAACCATGGCCGCATCATCCAGACCGGCACGCCGCACGAGATCTACAACAATCCGCGCGATACCTATGTGGCCAGCTTCGTCGGCTCGCCGCCGATGAACCTGATCGATGGCAAGCTGGTCAACGGCCGCGCGGTGATGGCGCCGCTGAATTTCGAACTGCCTTTCTCTGGGGGTGCCAAGGCGGGCGGTGCGACCGACGGTCGCCCGCTCGTCTTCGGTATTCGACCTGAGGATGTGTATCTTGAAAGCGGTGCGCCGGTCGAGGCACGCGTCCACGATGTCGAGAACCATGGCGTGGAAAAGATCCTGACTCTGCGGGTCGGCGACACGACGCTGCGCGCCACGGTGCCGGCCAGAACCGATGTCCAGATCGAGCAGCCGGTGCGCTTTGCCTGGAATCAGGACAAGGTGGTGCTGTTCGACAAGGGCAGCGACGTGAGCTTGCGGCACGCCAGCTAGTTGCGGTCGAACGACGGCGCCGCCTGACTATTTCTGGAAGTAGGTCTCGTAAGGCGTATCGTTGATCAGCAGGATCACGCACTCCGTCTCTGAGAGGCAGGCGTCGTCGTGCATCTCGTTGGCCTTCTGGGTCCAGTAGGATCCCGGCGGCAATTCGACCTTCGTCGCTTCGCCGCCGTCCATTTGCCAATGCGCCCACAGTCCCTTGATGACCACCGCGCGATAGTCGGCGGTGTGCGCATGAACCGGCGCGCGCCAGTTGCCGGGAACTTTCAGCAAGGTGCCCGCCGGGCCTTTGGCCCGGTCACCCCACAACGGGCCAAGGCGATGCGGCTGGTCTGGCACTTCGGCGACATAGGGGATCTTGTCGGCCGGGAGATAGCTGTCCTCGAGGGCAAAGGCGCGAGCGGGAAAGACGCAAGAAACGGCGAGCGCCAGAAACGCGCCGTCTTCGGCGGCCTGGTGGTCGACAATGCCGGTGTGGCCAGCGCCTTCGCCTATTGTGGCGCTGCGACCTTGCTGGCGGCGATCGTTGTGTTCGCGCGCGGCCCTAAGCGCGTCGAATAGCCGATAGCCATCCTTGGCTGAAGCAGCGGGCCCGAGAACTATCAAGGTTTTCGGGGCGTTGCTTTTGTGGTGAGAGGCCACCGTAGGGTCAGACCGCGCGGCCGTCGAAGTCGAAGCCCGGCAGGCCGGTGGGATCGAAATCGGCGACGCAGCTGAGGTTGATGTAGGCGCTGCGTTCGCTGCCCTGACTGACATCCTCGGCAAAGGGATGGATGCCGCAGGTGCGGCAGAAGCGATGCGCCATTGCATGATTGCCGAATGTGTAGGTGCCGAGATCGTCGCCCCACGCCAGCACCGTCAGGCTGTCATGCGGGATGGCGGCCAACAGCGCGCCCTTGCGCGAGCAGATCGAACAATTGCACCGCACGGCGCCGGTCAGCTGCGCCTTGAATTCGAACGCAACCTTGCCGCAGTGGCAGCTGCCTTTGTACAGCATCAGTCCCTTCCTATCGCTGGCAGGTGCAAAGGCACGCTGTCCGGGCTATTCCTTCCGCTGACCTAGCGGCCCATATGCCTTAAAGACGCTCCACCTTGACGGAATCCGACATCGACATGCAATCAATCCGCGATCGTCTCGAGATCATCCTGTCACGTCTTGCCAGTTGCGCGGCAGGCGAGAAGGTGTTCACCAAACTCTATGCCGAGGCGGCGCGCGCAGCGGCCGAGGCCACCGATGCGCGCAAGAAGGCCGGCGTATCGCTCGGGCCGCTCGACGGCGCCATCATCTCGATCAAGGATCTGTTCGATGTCGCCGGTGAATCGACCACGGCCGGGTCGCTGATGCTGAGGGACACCGCGCCCCGTCGGCACGACGCTGCGGTCGTCAGCCGTCTGCGCCAGGCCGGCGCCGTCATCATCGGCAAGACCAACATGACCGAATTCGCCTTCACCGCTATCGGCGACAACATGCACTACGGCACACCGGGCAATGCCGCCGACACCAGCCGCATTCCAGGCGGTTCGTCGTCGGGCGCCGCCGTGTCCGTTGGCGAGGGGACGAGCGACATTTCCATCGGCTCCGACACCGGCGGTTCGGTGCGCATCCCGGCATCGCTGAACGGCGTCGTCGGTTTCAAGCCGACGGCGCGGCGCGTGCCGCTGACTGGTGCCTATCCCCTTTCCGCGACGCTGGATTCGATCGGGCCGCTGGCGCTGAGTGTTGCTGCGTGTGCCCTGGCTGACGCCGCGATGACGGGCGAGCAGATGCCGCAACTGCCCCTGCCGTTAGCGCTTGCCGGGCTTCGTGTCGGCATTCCGCGCGGCCTGCTTTTCGAAGACACGGAAACGGAGATTGCCGCCGCGTTCGATCGCAGCCTTGCCGGGATCGAGCAGGCAGGCGCGTGGCTCACGGACATTTCGATCGACGACCTCATTGCCGATCTGCGCCTGGCCACCAAACGCGGCTCGATCGCGGCCATGGAAGGTGCTGAAATCCATGCCGACTGGCTGGCGACGGGCGCATCGGTGCCGGTCGATCCCCATGTCAGCGGGCCGCTGTCGCGGGCGGCGGCCATACCGACGCCGGTTTATATCAGGGCAATGCGTCGTCGCGCGGCACTGTGCATAGCCATGGACGAGCGGTTGGGTTCGGTCGATGTGCTGGCTCTGCCGACCACGCCGGTGACAGCGCCGACTATCGTTTCGATGGCCGAGGATACGGCTCTGCGTGAACGCACCGAAGGTCTGCTGCTGCGCAATACCCAGGTCGCCAACCAGTTCGACCTCTGCGCGATCTCGCTGCCGATGCCCGGCATGACGCTGCCGGCCGGACTGATGCTGGTGGCGCGCAATGGCCACGACCACCATCTGCTGCGCATCGCGGCTGAAGTCGAGCGGCTGCTCCGATAGGCAGCGAGCCGTAGGTCGGCAGTCAACGTGCCGCGCAGCGCTTGCGCTCGCTTTTCTTGGAGGAGCGTTCGATTTTGGTAACGACCAGCATCGGCGGATCGTTCGGCTGGCCGCGATGCTGGATCGATCCTCGGACGACGAGTTTTCCAGCATAAAGCTTGTCGGAGAGGTCAGGTGCCGATCTGTCCAGCGGCGGCAATTCCGTAGTGTTGAGCTCCACGCCTTTAACGACATTGCCGGTGGTCAGATCCAGCGCATTGCCTGACGGGCAGGGCGCCATCATGCAGACGATCCCATTGCTGCAATAGACATAATCGCTGCTTTGTGCCGCCGCGAGCGAAGGTAAGGCCACGATCGACGACACTGCGAGAACCAGAGATGCGAAGCGAAAACCGGACATGGTTCACGCGTCCGCCGGGAACCGTCTGCGGTAATGCTCGACCACGTCGGGATTGCGCAGATTGACAGGCAGCCGGTTGGCCAGCACCAGCAAGGTCTCGCCGGCCGCGCCCACGCCCATGCGCATCATCGATTGCTCGGTAATCCCCGCCATATGCGGGGTGACGATAACATTGTCGAAACCGAAATAGGGATGGTTTGCCGGCAGCGGCTGCGTGGCAAAGACGTCGAGTGCGGCGCCGCCGATCCGGTCTTGGCGCAAGGCCTCGATCAGCGCCTCGTCGTCGATCACCGGTCCGCGCGAAATGTTGATCAAAAGCGCGTCCGGCTTCATGCGGGCAATGCGTTCGCGGCTGATCAGGCCGCGCGTTTCCGGCGTCAGCGGGCAGCAGAGCACGATGATGTCGCTCTGTTCGATCAGCGCATCGATCGACAGGAAGCCGATCCTGTCGGGTGCCGGCTGCATGCTGCGGGTCGTCGCCACGACGTCGAGGCCGAAGCCGTGCGCGGCGATATGGGCGACCGCCTGACCGATGGCGCCGAAGCCGATGATGCCGATGGTCTTGCCGGCAAGCTCGCTGGCATGGCTGGCGTGGTCGCGGCCGGCATTCCAGCCCTTGGCGCGCAAGTCGCGGTCGACCGAACGGAAGCGCCGAAGCAGGGCAAGGGCCGCGAACATCACATATTCGGCGACCGAACGCGCATTGACCGCCGGCACGTTGGCGACCAGCACGCCGGCCGCGGCCGCGGCCTCCATCGGCACCATGTCGAGCCCGGCGCCGTGGCGGACCGCTGCTCTGAGTTTCGTGGCGTTTTCGAACAGCGACGGCGGCAGCGGTGCGCGAACGATGATGACGTCGGCATGCTTCGCCTCGGCGGTCAGCGTTGCCGCATCGAGCGCTGAGGCGACGACGAGTTCACCGGCGCCCGCCAGCATTGCGGAGGCACGCGGATGCAGCGTGTGCGTCGACAGGATTCTGGGCATGGGGCTCTCGTGTTTGTCGCAAGGGAAAGCGCTGCGCGCTTTCCCGGGAAAACCGTTTCACACTTTTCCTGGAATTGCTCTAGGCTTTCTCAAATGCCAGGCTTTGCGCTTGCGCCTCGCGGCCCTCGATGATCCCCTTCCAGTAGCTTTCCGCGCCTTGCAGGTGGGCGCTCATCAGCGCCTGGGCGAGATTGCCGTCGCGACGCAGCAGCGCCTCGTAGATCTGGATATGCTCGGCATGCGAGCGCACTGAGCGCTCGGGATCGTTGAAGTAGATCGGCAGCCGCTGCTCGCCCATCAGGTAATAGACACTGCAGATATTGTGGAAGACGCCGTTCTTGGTCGCCCGCACGATTTCGAGGTGGAATTCGCGGTCTTCCTTGGCGAGGCCTTCGCCGGCGGCGATGCACTCCTCCGAGGCTTTCAGGATCTCCCGCAGGCGTTCGAAATTCTCTTCAGTGGCGCGGGAACAGGCAAGTTCGGCGGCCTTTATCTCGTGGATCTTGCGCAGTTCGACGGTCTCGTAGATTTGCACCGGGTCGAGCGGCAGGCCGGCACGGGCAAACAGCGCCAGCGCCTCGACACTGGCCTGCCTGGTGTCGACATAGATGCCGGATTTGGCGCGGCGCTCGACGATGCGCATGGCCTCCAGAATGGCCAGCGCCTCGCGGATCTGGCCGCGACTGACGACGAAATGCTCCGCCAGTTCGCGCTCCGAAGGCGTGCGGCCGGTCTCCTTGTCCGAATGGGCGAAGAGATAGGCGGCGAGCTCGGCGAGAAGGTTCTTTTCTTTCATCGTCAACCGCGTTGCGCGTGCGCCTCCAGGAACCGCTCCGAAATGGTGAATCCCAGACCCGGCTTTTCAGGGATCGCTATCATACCGTCCCTTGCTTCGACAGTCTCTTCGATAAGATCGTGGATCATCGGGTTGGCGCCGAGCGAATATTCGACGGTAAAACTGGCAGGCGAGGCCGCACAAACATGCAGGCCGGCGAAGAAGCATGGCGCGCCGGCCCACAGATGCGGGGCAAAGCGCAGATTGAAGGCACTGGCGATGGTGCCGATCTTCATCGCCTCGCTGATACCGCCGCAAAAGGCCGGATCCGGCTGGAAGATGTCGGCGGATTTCAGCACCGCGAGATCGCGGAAGGCGTAGCGCGTCGCTTCGCTTTCGCCGGTGGCGATCGGGATCGAACCCGAGGCGCGCACCTCGGCCATACCAGCCTTGTCGTCGGCGATAACAGGCTCCTCGAACCAGGCGAGGTCGAGATCGCTGGCCAGGCTGATGAAGCGCTTGGCCTCGGCCACCGTATAGGTGCCGTGCGCGTCGACCATCAACTCGACGTCAGGACCGAGCGCCTGCCGTGCGGCGCGGACGCGGGCGGCGGAAATGTGCGGGGCGCCGTCCATGGCGCCGACGCGCATCTTCAGCGCCTTGAAGCCGCCTTTGGCGATGTAGGATTTGAGCTGCTCGCCGATAGCGTCGGCGGCAGCCCAGCCGCCGGAGGCGTAGGCCGGCATGCGGTCGAGCTTGCGGCCGCCGATGAGCCGCCACACCGGCTGTCCCAACGACTTGCCCAGAATATCCCAGAGCGCGATATCGACGGCGCTGATTGCCGCAATGCTCATGCCGCGCCGCGCCAGCTGCGGCATGGCATGGCCGGCGCGCGCGGCACTGTCATGGCGCACGCCGTTGTAGAGCATCTCCCAGATCATGCCGATGTCGGCGGGGTCGCGGCCGATCAGCTGCGGCCCGACCTCGTGATTCAGCATGTAGACCAGCGCACCATAGCTGCCGGCGCTGCCGGCGGCGTTCTTGCCCTCGCCCCAGCCGATCAGCCCGTCGTCAGTCTCAATGCGCAGGATGGCGGCGTCGAACGTCGTCACCTGGCCAAAGTCGCTGCGATGCTGCTTCGCGGCCTCAATCGGCACGCGGACCCACCACGCCTGGACCGTTTTGATGCGCATCCCGATCGGCTACTTGATCAGCGGCAGCAGCGTTTCGGCCGTGATGCGCATCTGGTCGGTGTAGAATTTCTCCGTCAGCACGCTGGAGCCGTGATCCTGGATGAACTTCAGCTGTTCGGGAGAAATGTCGACCGGATTGCGCTCGACCATGTCGGGATAGGGCGCGGCGGGTGTGCGGTCGACGGGCGCGACAAATTCGTTCGTCAGCGCGCCGTCATAGCCGACTTCCTTCAGCGTCTGCACGATCCGTGGCCAATCAATCTGGCCAAGGCCGGCGGCAAAGCGGTTGTTGTCGGCGACGTGGAAGTCGAACAGCCGTTTGCCGACCTGACGGATCGCGTCATGGACGTTAAATTCTTCCATATGGATGTGATAGGCGTCGAGGCAGACGCCGCATTCGGGGCTGACCGCATCGGCCAGGGCCAACGCCTGCGCGCCGCGGTTGAACAGATAGGTCTCGAAGCGGTTGAGCGGCTCGACCGCGATCTTGACGCCGACCTTCCTGGCATGGGTGAAGCATTCGCGGGTGGCGTCGACCACCCACTTCCATTCCTCTTGCTCGGTGCCGTCCGGCACCACTTTGCCGACGGTCGCGGGCACCAGCGTTATGATCTCGCCATCAAGTTCGCTGACCATGGTCAGCACGTCCTTGACGTACTGCACCGAGCGTTCGCGCTGGCCCTGGTCCCTGGCGGCAAGGTTGCGTTCGCCCAGCATCAGCGTCACCGACCCCCAGCAGCGGATGCCGTATTCTTTCAGCAGCGCGCGGGTCTCCTTGGTCTTGTATTGCTCGGGCTCGCCGGAAATCTCGATCGACTCGTAGCCGAATTTCTTGATGCGCTTCAGCGTCACCTCCAACGGTTCCGCGCGCATCCAGTTGTGCGTCGAAAGATGCATGGTCTATCCTTCCCAGAATTCGTCTGTGCCAGTTCGCCTGCGATGCGCCCCACAAGGCGCGTCGCGTGTTTCCTCCCCAAGGCGCTCCAGCGTTTTTGCGCAACTGGTTCGACCAATTGGGCCCTAATGGAGGTCTACAGCAATTTTTGTCGCGCGGCAAGAACCGCCGCGATGCGATATCGGCATCTGTGTACCGTATTGATTATGCTGGTATATATCGCCAAAAATGGAATGCCCCGGCAGCTTTGCGCGTGAGTCAAATGGCTTGACCCATTTCCGGTATTTGGTAATACCAGAATGCCGATACGAGAATGCACATCACAAGAGACCAAAGAGGCTGGCCCTGCTTTCATCAGGCGCTATGCTTGGTCCTTGGAAAAATGAATTGGGAGGATGCCGATGCCGTCGACAATGAAGGGTCCGGGGCTGTTTCTGGCGCAGTTCGCGGGGGATACCGCGCCGTTCAATTCGCTGGCCTCGATCACCAAATGGGCGGCCGGTCTCGGTTACAAGGGCGTGCAGATCCCGACCTGGGATGCACGCCTGTTCGACCTCAAGAAGGCGGCGTCTTCCAAGACCTATTGCGACGAGGTGAAAGGCGTCTGCACTGATGCCGGCGTCGAGATCACCGAGCTGTCGACGCATCTTCAAGGGCAGCTGGTGGCGGTGCACCCGGCCTATGATGCCCAGTTCGACGGCTTTGCACCGCCTGCGGTGCACAACAACCCCAAGGCCAGGCAGAAATGGGCGGTCGAACAGATGGAGTTCGGCGCCGAGGCCTCGAAGAATCTTGGCCTGAAAACCTCGGTGACGTTTTCCGGCGCTCTGGCCTTCCCGTATCTCTATCCCTGGCCACAGCGGCCGGCCGGGCTGATCGAGGAGGCCTTTGCCGAACTCGGCAAGCGCTGGAAGCCGATCCTCGACGTCTATGACGAGAACGGCGTCGACGTCGGCTATGAGATCCATCCCGGCGAGGACATCTTCGACGGCGCAACCTTCGAGATGTTCCTAGATGCGGTTGGCGGTCACAAGCGCTGCAACATCAACTACGACCCGTCGCATTTCCTTTTGCAGCAACTCGACTATCTCGAATTCATCGACATCTATCACGAGCGGATCAAGGCCTTCCATGCCAAGGATGCCGAGTTCAATCCGACGGGGCGGCAAGGCGTCTATTCCGGCTATCAGAGCTGGACCAATCGCGCCGGCCGCTTCCGCTCGCTTGGCGACGGGCAGGTCGATTTCGGCGGCATCTTCTCCAAGCTTACCCAGTATGGCTACGATTCCTGGGCGGTGCTGGAATGGGAGTGTTGCCTCAAGCATCCGGAGGACGGCGCGGCCGAAGGCGCGCCCTTCATCCAGCACCACATTATCCGGGTGACGGAAAAGGCCTTTGATGATTTCGCCGGCGGCACCACCGACAAGAAGATGCTGCGCGCCATGATGGGTATTTGACACAAGCAGGAGAAAGACATGGTCGGCGCATCGAAGTCGGAAGCGGGGGGCGGCCCGATCCGCTATGGTATGGTCGGCGGCGGCCAAGGCGCCTTCATCGGCGCGGTGCACCGGATCGCGGCGCGCATGGACAATGACTTCGTGCTGGTGGCCGGCGCCCTGTCGGCCAATCCCGAGCGCGCCAAGGCTTCCGCCGCCGAACTCGGTCTCGACCCGGCGCGCAGCTACGCCTCCTATGCCGAGATGGCCAAGGCCGAGGCCAAGCGCCCGGACGGCATCGAGGCGGTGGCGATCGTCACCCCCAACAATGTGCACGTGCCGGCGGCCAAGGTCTTCCTCGAGGCGGGCATCCACGTCATCTGCGACAAGCCGCTGGCGACGACTTTGGCCGAGGCCAAGAAGCTCGCGGCCGTGGTTGAAAAGACCGGCAAGGTGTTCGTGCTGACGCACAATTACACTGCCTATCCGATGATCCGGCAGGCGCGCGAGATGGTGGCCAAGGGGCAGCTTGGCGACATCCGCATCGTTCAGTCCGAGTACCCGCAGGACTGGCTGACCGAGGATCTTGCCGCCACCGGCCAGAAGCAGGCGGCGTGGCGCTCCGACCCCAAGCAGGCGGGCGCGGGCGGCGCGCTCGGCGACATCGGCACGCATGCCTACAATCTGGCGCGCTTCGTCTCGGGTCTGGAGCTCGATTCCCTGTCGGCCGATCTCGACGCTTTCGTGCCGGGGCGACTGCTCGACGACAATGTCAATGTCATGCTGCGCTTCAAGCCGGTCGGCAAGGTGCATCCGGCCAAGGGCATGATCTGGGCGAGCCAGGTGGCGCCGGGCCACGAGAACGGGCTGAAGCTGCGCATCTATGGCTCTAAAGGCGGGCTGGAATGGGTGCAGGCCGATCCGAACTATCTCTGGTACACGCCGTTTGGCCAGCCCAAGCAGCTGCTCACCCGCAACGGCGCCGGCGCGCTGCCAGTTGCGGGACGCGTCAGCCGCGTTCCGTCTGGCCATCCGGAAGGCTATCTCGAAGGCTTCGCCAACATCTACCAGGAGGCGGCGCGGGCGATCCGCGCGGCACGCAAGAAGGGCGGCAAGCCGGGCAAGGACGTGGTGTTCCCGACCATCCAGGACGGCGTCGAAGGTATGGCGTTCATCGAGGCCTGCGTGAAGTCATCGAAGAAGAACGGGGCGTGGACGAAACTTTAGGGAGCGCCGGCGCCAAGTCTCTTCTCCCTTCGGGGAGAAGGTGGCCGCGAAGCGGCCGAATGAGGGCGCATGGTGCGAGGTGCGAAAGAAACCAGCGCGCGCCGTCAAACGGGGAGGGGCTGTCGATGAAAATCGGCATGTGCATGTTTTTGTGGACGACTTCCGTGTCTAAGAAACACGAGCCGTTGCTGCGCGACATCAAGGCGACCGGCTTCGACGGCGTCGAGATACCGATCTTCTCAGGCACGCCAGAGGACTACAAGAACCTTGGCGATTTGCTCGACCGCATCGGGTTGGAGCGCACGGCTGTTACGGCGATGGGCGACCCGGCGATGAATCTGATTTCGCCGGATGCCGCGACCCGCAAGGCCGGCATCGGCTACATGAAATGGGCGATCGATTGCGCCCAGGCGCTCGGCGCGAGTACGCTGAGCGGGCCGCTGCATTCGACGCTCGGCGCCTTCTCCGGCAGCGGGCCGACCGCTGCCGAGAAGAAGCGCTCGATCGCCTCGCAGCGCGCCATTGGCGATCATGCCGGCAAGCGGAACGTTACCATCGGGTTGGAGGCGCTCAACCGTTTCGAGTGCTATCTGCTGAACACGATGGCCGATCTGTCCGAGCACGTCGATGCCATCGACCGGCCGCACATCAAGGCGATGTACGACACCTTCCACGCCAATATCGAGGAAGCCGACCCGATCGGCGCCTACATGAAGCACCGGCGGAATGTCGTGCACATCCACATTTCGGAGAACGATCGCGGCGTGCCGGGGCGCGGGAACATTCCGTGGAAAGAGACTTTCGCGGCCATCCGCAAGAGCGGCTATGACGACTGGCTGACGATCGAGGCGTTTGGCAGATCGCTGAAGGATCTGGCGGCGGCGACCAAGGTGTGGCGGGATTTTTCCGAGACGCCGGAGGCAGTTTATCGCGAGGGATACAGGCATATCAGGGATGGGTGGAAGCGGGCGGCTTAGCCGCTCACTTCCTCATCCACGGGCGGAGCGGGAGCGCAGCGGACGCGGAGACCCGAGGACCCATGCCGCGACTGTCGCGCGCCGCAGCGGTGCAGGTAGGAGATGCGAATGGACGCCTCTTTTTGCACCGGTGGATTCTAGCGCAGACGTCACCGAATGAAACCTCGGGTCTGCGCCGCGTCGCTTCGCTCCTTGCTCCGCCCGTGGATGAGGAAGCGACGGGCCTTTTCGCAAATCGCCGAGGTATGCGATCTGCCTTAACTCGGCACTTATCGCTCCACCAAATTTTTCGGATGTCTTACCCCACCTCGATCACAGCCTTGATCAACCCCGATTTCTCATGCGCCCAGCGGGCGAGATCATCCGGCGTGCCGGCCAGCGTGGTGCGGTGGGTGACGAGTTTTGCCAGAGGCACGGCGCCGTTGCGTATCGAGGCGGCGACGTGGTCGAAATCGACTTTCAGCGCGTTGCGGCTGCCGATCAATGTCATTTCGCGCTTGTGGAATTCCGGATCGGAAAAGACGATGTCGTCCTTGACGACGCTGACCAGCACGAGCGTGCCACCATGCGCGACATGGGCGAAGGCCGACTGCACCGAGGCGGTGTTGCCGGTGGCGTCGAAGACGACGTCGAACCCTTCGCCGCCGGTTGCGTCGCGCACCAGTTCGGCTGCCGCTTTTTGTGAACCGTCGAGCGTGGCGAAGCCGAGTTCGCCTTTTGCAAAATCCAGCCGCTCCGTGCTCATGTCGAGCAGGCTGACATCGAGCCCGGCGATGCGCGCAAACAGCGCTGCGCCAAGGCCGATCGGCCCGGCGCCGATGACCAACGTGCGGGCGCCTGGTTCGGCGCGGGCACGCCGCACGGCATGCGCGCCGATGGCGAGGAATTCCACCGCCGCCGCGTCGGCCAGCGACAAGCCGTTTGCTGGATAGAGATTCCGTGCCGGCACCAGGATCTGCTCGGCCATGGCGCCGTCGCGATGCACGCCAAGCACTTCGATCCTGACGCAGCAATTCGGCTTGCCGTGCCGGCAGGCGATGCATTTTCCGCAAGCGAGATAGGGATTGATGATGACGGGCTCGCCCACGGCAAGGTCGACATCTTCGCCGGTCTCGACGACGGTGCCCGACACTTCGTGGCCCATGATGCGGGGATAGGCGAGGAACGGGTGCTTGCCTTCGAAGATGTGGTAGTCGGTGCCGCAGATGCCGACATGGCTGACGGCGACCAGCGCCCAGCCGGCAAGCGGCGCTCCTGGCGCCGGCCGGTCTTCCAGGACAAGCTCGCCGGGCGAGCGGCAGACAACAGCTTTCATTCGGCAATTCCAGTGTTCAAAAAGGCGCCGGTCCGTTGTTGAGCGGACCGACACGGAAGGTCAGGGAGGATTACTTGCCGCGACGGCGCAGGCCGTCGAAATAGACGATGATGATGATCAACGCGCCGGTGATGATGCGCTGCCAGAACGAGTTGACATTGAGCAGATTGGCGCCGTTGTTGATGGTGGCCAGGATGAAGGCGCCGAGCAGCGGGCCATGCACCGAGCCGACGGCGCCGAACAGCGAAGTGCCGCCGATCACCGATGAGGCGATCGCCTGCAACTCCCAACCTTCCGCCTGGGTCGGGTTGCCGATGCCGATGCGCGCCGCCAGCAGCACGCCGACGAAGGCCGCGCACAGGCCCGACAGCGTGTAGGCCATGTAGATGGTGCGCTGGACATTGACGCCCGAGAGGCGCGAGGCCTCGGCATTGGATCCCACAGAGAAGAGATAGCGGCCCCAGCGGCTGTGGTGCAGGAAGATGTAGGCCGGGATACCGACCAGGATCACCATCCAGAACAGATTGGGGATGCCGACAAAGGAACTGCGCGAGAAGGCCGTGAAGCTGTCGCTGTTGATGTTGATCGAATTGCCGTTGGTCATCAACAGGCCGATGCCGCGCAACGAGGTCAGCGTCGCCAGCGTGATGATGAAGGGCGGCAGGCCCATCTTGACGATGCCGAAGCCATGGAACAGGCCGATGGCAACGCCGACCAGCAGCGTCACCAGAATGGCGACCCAGATCGGGAAGCCGGCATTGATCATCATGGCGACAATGACGGTGGCGAAGCCGACCACGGCGCCGACCGAGAGGTCGATGCCGCCGGTGATGATGACGAAGGTCTGGCCGACCGCCATGATGGCGATCATCGAGCCCTGCCGCAAAAGATTGGCGATGTTGTTGGAGGAGGCGAAGCTCGGCGTCGCCACCGACAGCACGATCCAGAGCAGAACCAGCAACGCCAGAAGCGTCAGCCCGAACAGGACGTTGTAGTTCCGTTTCGGTTTTTCGATCGCGGCGGTTTCGATGCTCATGGTTCCTCCCGTTTCTTGTTTTGTCAGCCGATCGCCTGCGTCAGCACGTCTTCGTGGCTAGCGGCGCGAAAGCCATGGCTGGCGACCAGTTTACCGCGCCGGAACACGTGCAGCGTATCGGCGAGCTCGTAAACCTCGGGCAGATAGGACGAGATCAGGATGATGCCGGCGCCCTTGGACAACAGTTCCCCGAACAGGCGGTAGATCTCGGCCTTGGTGCCGACATCGACGCCGACCGTAGGCTCGTCGAAGATGAACAGCTTGGCGCCATGCGCCAGCCATTTGCCGATGACGATCTTCTGCTGGTTGCCGCCGGAGAGGCTGGAGGCCAGTGCGCCGCGCGTCGGCGTTTTGATGCGGAGGCCGGCGATCTGGCGATCGGCTTCAGCCTTTTCCTTTGTGTTCGAAATCAGCAGGTTGTTGGAGATGCGCTTGTAGATCGGCAAGTTGAGGTTGAGGCCGACCGGCAGGTTCAGGCACAGGCCCTGGTCGCGGCGGCTTTCCGGCGCCAGCGCCATGCCGAGCTTGATCGCGTCGTGCTCGGAATTGATCAGCACCGGTTTGCCTTGCCAGCGGATCTGGCCGGCCGACTTCTTGTGGCGGCCATAAAGCGTGGTGACAAACTCGCTGCGGCCGGCGCCGATCAGGCCATAGAGCCCGACGATCTCGCCGGCACGCACTGTCATCGAGACGTCTTCGAAGCCCTTGCCCGACAGGTTTTTCGCTTCAACGATCACGGCACCGGGAGTGAAATGCTCCTTGTGGTAGACTTGCTCGATCGAGCGGTTGATCATCATCTTGACCAGCTCGGCGTCATTGGTCTCGGCAATGTTGCGGGTGCCGACCAGCGTGCCGTCGCGCAGCACCGAGACGCGATCGGCGAGCTCGAACACCTCTTCCATGCGATGGCTGATGTAGATGATGGTGACGCCTTCGCCCTTGAGCCTGCGGATCAGCGTGAACAGCTGGTCGGCTTCCTTGCGGGTGAGATAGGCGGTCGGCTCGTCGAAGATGAGGAATTTGGTGCCGCGCACGGTGGCGCGGGCGGCGGCGATCAGCTGCTGCTGACCGATGGTGAGGTCACCCAGCATGACATGCGCGGGCAGATCGAAGCCGAGACCGTCGATGATCTTCTGCGCTTCCTTGACCATGGCGCGCTGCTGCAGGATGCCGAAGCGCGAATTCTCCTCGCCGAGGAACATGTTGGCGGCGACGCTGAGATGGCGGCAGAGCACGACCTCCTGATGCACGGCGTTGATGCCGAGCGCCATCGCCTCGTGCGGGGTTGCCAGCGCTGCCGGCTTGCCCTCCCAGATGACATCGCCGGAGGTGCGCGGCATGACGCCGGTCAGAAGCTTGATCAAGGTGGATTTGCCGGCGCCGTTCTCGCCGACGATGGCGTGGATCTCACCTGCCTTGAAGGCAAGGTGAACGGGCTTCAGCGCATGCGTGCCGGGATAGCGCTTTTCCAGCCCGTGCAGTTCCAGGATCGTCCTGCCGGGCGCTAGCGTTGGGGCCGGGTGCAGTTCCTGCGCCGTGGGCGTCATGACAATCCTCCCAGATTGGCCTTACGATTGGCACGTCACGATGCAGTCAAGCCGCATCGTCGAGGTAATTCAAGCCGGTGGATATTCAAGCTTGTATCCGGTGTTTCCGGGGCGCGAGGCCCCGGAAAGGATTTTTGGTTGACGGGCTCAAAGCTTCGGGTTGAGCAGGGCGTCGATCTTGGGGTCTTTCATGTTTGCCTTGGTCACCAGGTTGGCGCCGGTGTCGACATTGGCTTCGACCTTCTCGCCCTTCGAGGCGGCGAGCGCGGTCTTGATGCCGTCATAGCCCATCCGGTACGGATCCTGGACGACGAGCGCGGAAATGACGCCGTCATTGAGGAACTTGATCAGCTTCTCGTCGCTGTCGAAGCCGACCAGCGCCAGCTTGCCGCCAAGGTTGTTCTCGGCGACTGCCTGACCGACGCCCTGCGCCATGATCAGGTTGGACGCGAAGATGCCCTTGAGGTTCGGGTTGGCGGTGATCAGGTCGGTGGCGATGTTGAGACCGGTCGTTGCCTGGCCGTCGGCATATTTGTCGGCGACGAGCTTCAGCCCCGGATATTTCGCGGCCAGCTGCTCGGTGAAGCCCTGCTTGCGCTGCTCCAGCGAACCGGCGCCCGGCGCGTTGGTGATCAGCGCGACGTCGCCCTCGATCTTGCCGCCATTGGCTTCGCCGATGGCTGCTGCAAGACCGTCAGCGGCGACGCGACCGCCCTGCACATTGTCGGTGGTCAGGAACGAGGTGAACGCCTTGGAGTCGGCGCCGGAGTCGATGCCGATGACCTTGACCTTGCTGGCCGCTTCATCGATGGGCTTGCCGAGCGCCTTGAATTCGGTCGGCGCGATGACGATCGCGGCCGGGTTGCCGGCGACGGCATTCTCGAGGATCGAAACCTGGCCGTTGACGTCGGTTTCAGCCTGGGCGCCGAGCTCGGGTACGTTGACGCCGAGATCCTTGCCGGCCTTGCGGGCGCCGGCCAGGACGATCTGCCAGTAGAAGGACGTGGTGTCCTTGACGATGATCGGAATGGTCACGTCCGCCGCCGAAGCCGGCGCCGTCTGCAGCGTGCCGGCAAGCATCGAGGCGGCAGCAAGTGCCATCAGTGAGCGGCGGTTGAGAATGCTGGTCACGAATTTCATTAGGAATCCTCCCTAGATCGCCCGGTGAAGGTTGCGGAAGCTCCATTTGGATAGGCGCGGCCCAAAAGGAACTTTATCAATAAAAAACAGTTGCCGCTTTTTGATAGTGCATCGGTCCGGCCGACGCAAGCGGTGTTTCATATAGGCCTGCGCATGGCTCGGCGGGGAAACCTCCCTGCCGATCCTCAGTGCCACGTCCAGACGCTCCCGATCCTCCTTGATCATCATGGAATATTAATTCCACCGTCGAGTCAATATGGAATATTCATTCCTTCTTGAGAGCCGTGATCGTGGCGTTTCGTCAGCCGAGCTCCTGAACGATGGTGTAGGGAGTGTAGCGGGCGAATTCCGCTTGCGGCACCTGGACGTTGAACAGGTCGAGGTTGCGCGTCAGGTTGGCGGGCTTGGCCGTTCCGGTCAGCACGCTGGCCACGACAGGCTCCTGCAGCGGAAACTGCAATGCAGCCGCCGCCAGCGGATATCCGCCCTCATCAGCGATTTTCTCCATCGCCCCAACACGCTCGAGTATGTCCTGCGTCGCCGGCAGATAATCGAAATGCGCGCCGTGCACCGGCCCGGTCGCCAGGATGCCGGAGTTGAAAACGCCGCCGATGATGAGCGAAGTCTGTCGCTCACGACACAGCGGCAGCAACTCGGCTTCAGCCGAGCGGTCGAGCAGCGAATAGCGGCTGGCCAGCAGGATGCAGTCGAGCGGCGCTTCGCACAGCACGTCGAGGCAGATCTGCACCTCGTTGACGCCGAGCCCATAGGCGGAAATCACGCCGGACGTTTTAAGCTCTTCCAGCGCCTTCAAGCCGCCGTCGATCAGCTGGCGAAAGTGCAGCTTCGTCTTCTCGACGCCATGTGTGTAGGTGCCGATGTCGTGCACAAACAGGATGTCTATCCGGTTCAGCCCGAGCCGGGCATAGGAGAACTCGACCGAGCGCATGATGCCGTCATAGGAGTAGTCGTAGTCGAGCTCGAAGGGCAGCGGGTCGACATAGGAATGATCGGGAACCTGGTCTTCCGGCACCGGGCGGAACAACCGTCCGACCTTGGTCGACAGCACATAGGAATCCCGCGGCTTGTAGCGCAGGAAATCGCCGGTCCGCCGTTCCGACAGGCCGAAGCCATAGAAGGGCGCGGTGTCGAAATAGCGCAGGCCGGCATCCCAGGCTGTCTGCAGCGTCTCCATCGCCGCTTCGCGCGGACAGGCCCGGTAGAGCCCGCCGATCGCCGCCCCGCCGAAGCTTATCTCGGTTACCTCGAGCGCAGTCGTGCCGATGCGGCGTTTGTCCATCCACAGCCTCCCCTTGTGAGCCGTCTTTGCAGCCCGCTTTTTTCGTCGGTGGTTAGAGCGTCGCGCCGAGGTGCCACGGCACGAACTCGTTGTCGCCGTAGCCGAACGCCTCGCTCTTGGTCTTGCGGCCCGATGCCGTCTCGACGATGAGTTCGAAGAGTTCCCGGCCCATGCCGGCGATGGTCTTCTCACCCGAAGCGATGACGCCGCAATTGACGTCCATGTCCTCTTCCATCTGGTGGTACATGGTCGAGTTGGTGGCGACCTTGATCGACGGCGTGGGCCGGCAGCCGAAGCAGGAGCCGCGGCCGGTGGTGAAGACGATGATGTTGGCGCCGCCCGCCACCTGACCGGTCGCCGAGACCGGGTCGTAACCGGGCGTGTCCATGAACACCAAGCCACTGCCGGTGACCTTTTCGGCATAACCGAAGACGCCGTTGAGCGGAGTCTGGCCGCCTTTGGCCACGGCGCCCAGCGACTTTTCCAGGATGGTGGTCAGGCCACCGCGCTTGTTGCCGGGCGAGGGGTTGTTGTCGATCGAGGCGCCGTGCTTGGCGACATGGTCCTCCCACCATTTGACGAAACCGTCGAGCTTCTTGGCGATCTCCGGCGTTGCCGCGCGATAGGCGAGCAGATGTTCGGCGCCATAGATCTCCGTCGTCTCCGACAGGATGCCGATGCCGCCGACGCCGGCCAGGATGTCGACCGCCGCTCCCAGCGCGGGATTGGCGGTGATGCCCGACATGCCGTCGGAACCGCCGCATTGCAGGCCGACGACGATCTCCGAGACCGGGATCGGCTCGCGCTGATACTGGCCGACTTCCTCGGCGATTTCGGCGAGCACGCCCATCGCTTTTTCGACCGATTTGCGCGAACCGCCGGCGTCCTGGATGTTGAAATGGCGTTTTCCCGCCGCCGCACCTTTCTGGCCGTAAAGGGTAAGCTGGTTGACCTCGCAGCCGAGGCCGACCATCAGCGCGCCGCCGAAATTCGGGTGGCGGGTGTAGCCGGCGAGCGTGCGGTGCAGCACCATCATGCCGTCGCCGGTGCCGCTCATGCCGCAGCCCTGGCCATGGACGATCGGGACGAAGCCGTCGATCCCCGGATATTTCGGCAGCAGCACGCGGTTGGCCTCGTCGGCGATGGCGTGGCAGACGGTGGCCGAGCAATTGACGCTGGCGATGATGCCGATGAAGTTGCGGGTGCCGGCACGGCCATCGGCGCGACGATAGCCCATGAATGTCCGGGCGCGGTCAGCTTCGGTGGCGTGCTCGGCCTCGCTCGGCGGCACCACCGGCAGGCGGCCGGATTCAAAAACCAGATTGTGCGAATGGACGTGGTCGCCGGGCGCGATGTCCTGGGTGGCGCGGCCGATGGCCTGGGCATACTTGACCACCGCCTCGCCGGCGGCGATAGGCTTGATCGCCACCTTGTGGCCGGGCTCGATCAAGGCCGTGGCGACGGCGCCGCCGGGCAGAGGGGTGCCGATCTCGATGCGGCCATTGGCGACCGCGACATTGTCGGCGGGGGACAGAAGAATGCTGTTCGAGGCGTTCACGGGCAGTTTCCTGGGTCTGTTCCTGGGGATGCGCGGATTGACACGCGTCTGTTTACATATAATGTCTTTTATCGTGAAAAAACATTTGTGCGTCAATTGTTTTTTCAGGAGGAGACCATGCGTCCGATGGACGCTTGGCTTGTGGGGAGCGGCGTCTGACACGCAGAGCGTTTTGCTTTGCCGGGTGAGCGCCAGGACATATGTGATATCGCGCTTCAAGCCAGCCACAGCAAGCGCCGGCGCGCAACGGGGCAGGGATGTCGAAGAGCAACAACGTCTACAAGGACGCTTACAACAGGGGTCTGCGGCTGCTCGATGAGACGCAGAGCCTGCCGTCGGAGCCGGAGCTGGGCACTTTGCTTGGCGTCAGCCGTACCACCGTGCGCACCATTCTGGCGCGCATGGAAGAGACCGGGCTGATCGCGTGGAACAAACGCAGCAAGACAGTGCTCAGGACGCCGAAGCCGGATGATTTCTTCCCCGAGGAGGAGACAGACACACTGGCCCAGATCATCGAGCGGTCGTTTATGCGCAGGTTGCTGGCCGGCGGCGCCGCGGCCGGCATGCAGATCAACGAGCTCGAACTGGCGCGCGAGATCGGCGTCGGCACCACCAGCGTGCGAGAGTTCCTCATCCGCTTCTCCCGATTCGGCCTGATCGAGAAGCGGCGCAACAGCCACTGGGTGCTGAAAGGATTTACGCGAGCCTTCGCGCTCGAACTCACTGAAATCCGCGAGATGTTCGAGATACGCTCGGCGGCGGCCTTTGCCGCCTTGCCTGGGGACAGTCCGGTCTGGGCGGATCTCGACCGGCTGGAAGACGAGCACCGGCTTCTGGCCAGCGAAATCGCCATCCGCTTCAACGAATTCTCTGAGCTAGACGAGCGCTTCCACCGGCTGATCCACCGGGCGTCGCACAACCGCTTCATCGTCGATTTCTACGACGTCATCGCCATGATCTTTCACTACCACTACCAGTGGAACAAGGCGCAAGAGCGCGAGCGCAACGAAGTCGCGGTGAGCGAGCATCTCGCCTACATCGCGGCGCTGAAATCGCGCGATCTCGGCAAGGTCGACGCCGCCTGCCGCAAGCATCTGAAGTCGGCACGCCACACGCTGTTGACGTCGATTCCGGAAATCGGCGGCCGCCCGGCTTCCTGAGCGCGACGTCCGAAGGGAGGTTATGCGCACAAGATCTTTGCCTATGCATGTCGTTATCCCAAACCGCAGCGCACTTTTTGGCGACATGGATTGAACGCGCCGCGTTGCCGCAGCGATGATTTGGCGATTTTCCGCCGACATGCCGCGTGCTAGATATCCAAGCGTTGCTGCGTGAAGAGGCAGGTCTTTGGACTTCCGGCGTAAGAGATGGAGCATGATGGCCGCCTTTGTCGCGGCCTGTGTGCTGCTGCTCCAGTCGACGCTCGGCGTGTTTGCTTTCGGCATTGCGCCGGATGCCTCGCAACTCGACGTTTTCGGCAACGTCATCTGTACACATGAGGGGGCGGTCCAGCTTCCCGGCGGCGATCCGCACCAGCCGCACATGCCGGCATGCTGCATGCTCGGCTGCAGCATGGCCTCCGTCGCCTATGCGCCGCCAGCAGGCGTCGGCGTGGCGCCGGTGAGCCTGTCTTTTGAAACAGTCGCGTTTCTTCCGCCGGCAGTCAGGCATCCCGACGTTACGCGTGAGCGCTCTCCGGCCAATCCGCGCGCCCCGCCGCTTGCGGGCTGAAAAACCGCCGCTCGCTTGGCGTAACCCGCGCGGGCGATAATCATCCAATGATAAACTCGTTCGCAGCCGGACAAAGGCGCGACCTCATATTCATGGAGCCTACCCATGTCCCGTTTTCGTCATGCCGGCGCGTTGCGCCGCAGCACCCCTATCTTCACCACTATCGAGCAGCGTCTCGGCAGCGCCCTCTTTGCCTTTGCACTGTTGTTCGTCGGCGCCCATTCCGTCCTTGCGCATGAGTTCAAGGCCGGTGACATCGAGATCGAGCATCCCTGGTCCCGTGCCACGCCAGCCGGCGCCAAGGTTGCCGGCGGCTATTTCACCATCGTCAACAAGGGCAGCGCACCAGACCGGCTGCTGTCGATTTCCTCCGACATTTCGGGGAAGGCCGAACTGCATGAAATGGGGGTGAAGGATGGCGTCATGACCATGCGCCCGGTCAGTGGCGGCCTGGACATTCCGGCGGGCGGCAAGATCACGCTGGGTCCTGGCGCCTACCACGTGATGTTCATGGATTTGAAGCAGCCGCCTAAAGGAGGCCAGATGTTTGCCGCCACGCTGACTTTCGAGAAGGCCGGAACCGTGACCGTCGAGTTTGCCGTGCAAGCCATAGGCAGCGCGCCACCCCTCGAAGACAACGACTGACCAATCAATTTGCCAATCGATTTTTCGAGAGGGACCATCATGAACAAGTATCTTTTGCCGGCCGCTGCATTTCTTGTCCTGGGGACGAGCGCTGCCTTCGGCCATATCACGCTCGAAACCCAGGAAGCGCCGGTCGGTTCGACCTACAAGGCCGTGCTGCGGGTGCCGCATGGCTGCGACGGCAAGGCGACGATTGCCGTGCGCGTGCAGATCCCGGAAGGGGTGATCGGAGTGAAGCCGATGCCGAAGCCGGGCTGGACGCTGCAGGTCAAGAAAGGCAAGTACGAGAAATCCTACCAGCTCTATGGCGAGGCGGTGACCTCGGGCGTCAAGGAAGTCGACTGGAGCGGCGGCAGCCTGCCGGATGAATTTTATGACGAGTTCGTCTTCCGCGGCACGTTGGCCGCCGATCTGCCGGCCGGGCAAAAACTCTATTTTCCGGTGGTGCAGGAATGCGATGGCGCCACCGCGCGTTGGATAGAGATTCCGGCGGCTGGTCAGGATGAGGATGCGCTGGAAGATCCGGCGCCCGGCCTCAACCTGCTGCCGAAGAAATGATGCATTGGCGGCGCGCTGCTTCGAAGCGGCGCGCCACTGTTTTGGTGGATGGCATGAACGTGGCCTGTTTCCAGCGGATAGAACGGACAGCCGGCAGGTGCTTCAGCTTGCTGGCCGCGATCCTGCTGCTTGCCGTCCTTGCCACGCCAAACCAGGCCTTTGCCCATGCGGCGCTGATCAAGGCCGAGCCTGCCGACGGCGCGGTTCTGGAGCGAGCGCCGACGCAATTTTCGCTGACCTTCAGCGAGCCTGTGTCGCCGCTGGTGCTGACCTTGGTGCGGCCCGACGGTACGCCTGTCGCTTTGACCTCGTTTCGGTTGAGCGACCAAACGGTTGAGATCGACAATCCACAAAAGCTCGGGCCGGGCACCCAAGTCTTGAGCTGGCGGGTGATTTCCGCCGATGGCCATCCGGTCGGCGGCTCGGTGCTGTTTTCCGTTGGCGCGCCAAGTGCGGCGCCGGCGGTGGGGGAAGCTGTCGATATAGATTTGCGGTCAGCGATCTGGACCGGCAAGGTTCTTCTCTACATCGGGCTTTTCCTCGGCATTGGCGGCGCCTTCGCGCTGACATGGCTGGCGCAAGGCCAGCGCTCAGGCCAGCGCTTCGTCATTGCCGCCATCCTCTGCGGGCTGGTCGCAGCACCCCTGTCGCTCGGGTTCCAGGGGCTGGACGCGCTGGGCGCGCCACTCGCCCGGCTGGCGCAACCGGTGGTCTGGCGGACGGCGCTTGGCACCAGCTTCGGCTGGACGGTGCTGATTTCGCTGGCGGCGCTCGGGCTTGGCCTGCTGTCGTTGGTCGGATCGCGTGCCGGCGCCAGGCCGTTGGCGCTCGCCGGGCTGGCCGGTGTGGGTGCAGCTCTTGCCGCCAGCGGCCATGCCAGTGCAGCCGAACCGCAATGGCTGACGCGGCCTATGGTGTTCCTGCATGGCGCCGGCATCGCTTTCTGGGCTGGAGCATTGCTGCCGCTCGGCCTGGCGTTGAGCAGCCAATCGGTGGAAGCCGGGGCGTTCCTGCGGCGGTTTTCGCGCGCGATCATGCCCGTGGTGGTAGCGCTTGCCGCCGCCGGTGTGGCGCTCGCCATCATCCAGGTGCAGACACCGGCGGCACTGGTCAACACCGCCTATGGCCGGCTGCTGCTGATCAAGCTGGCGCTGCTGGTGTTTCTGTTCACGCTGGCGGCGGTCAATCGATGGCGGCTCACCGCCTTGGCCGAGGCCGGAGCGACGGAAGTGCGGCGACGGCTTAGCCGCTCGATCTCAGTCGAAATGCTGATCGTGCTCCTGATCTTCGGCGTTGCCGCCGGCTGGCGCTTCACGCCGCCGCCACGGGCGCTGGCAATCGCCGCGGCACAACCGACGTCAACCCATATCCACACTATGAAGGCGATGGCCGACATCGACATCACGCCCGGCCATACCGGGGAGGTCACCGCCTCCATCGTCATCATGGATGGCGATTTCGGCCCGCTCGACGCCAAGGAAGTGACGCTGGTGCTGTCCAAGCCCGATTCGGAGATCGAGCCGATCAAGCGTCCGGCGACCAAGCCAGGCGACGGCACCTGGCGGGTCGATAATCTCGTCATTCCGATTCCAGGCCGCTGGACGGCGCGGCTCGATGTTCTGGTTTCGGATTTCGAAGTGATAAAGATCGAAGCGCCGATCGATATCCGCGCCGAGTGATATTCAGCCCGCCCGCGAAGGGCGCTCAGCCGAGTTCCTGGGCTAACCCGATGAGATGCCCTTCCGGCCCGCGGATGTAGCAGAGCCGATACACGTCCTGGTAACGGACGACTTCACCGGCCAGCTGCGCGCCACGCTTGCGGAGCCTTTCAAGCGTGTCGTCGATGTCGTCCACGGTAAACATGACGCGCAGGTAGCCCAGGGCATTGACCGGGGCGTTGCGGTGATCGGCGACGACCGTCGGCGTGAGGAAGCGGGAGAGCTCGAGCCGGCTATGGCCATCCGGTGTGCGCATCATGGCAATCTCGACGTGCTGATCGCCGAGCCCGGTGACACGTCCGGCCCACTCGCCTTCGATCGTCGCCCGCCCTTCCAGTTCGAGGCCGAGCTCGCGAAAGAAGGTAATCGTCTCGTCGAGGTCATCGACGACGATTCCGACATTGTCCATCCGTTTGACTGCCATAAGTTCAACCTAACGTCATATGTTCGATCGGCAAGGCGTCGCCTGGTCACCAACTGACCCTTCCTGACTCGGTCTGACACAACGCAGACGCAACACAATTCGGCGAGGCGGTTGACGTGGCGCGAAAGGCCCGTCAATCATCTCGCCGAAAAATGGGCATCCCGAAAAACGCGGCCTCAACAAAATCCGAAAGCAGGGAAGAAACGATGGAAAAAGCCGAAATAGGCCTGATCGGCCTTGGCACAATGGGCTCCAACCTCGCGCTCAACATTGCCGAGCACGGGCACCGCATCGCCGTCTTCAACCGCACCAAGGCGCGCACCGATGCCTTCCTCGAAGGCGCCGGTTCGCTCAGGGACATGGTGGTGCCCTGCTACAGCCTGGAGGAACTGGCAGCTGCGATCAAGCCGCCGCGCCCGGTCATCATCATGGTGCTGGCCGGCAAGCCGGTCGACGAACAGATCGAAGCGCTGCGCGGCGTGTTGTCTGACAACGATATCGTCATCGATGCCGGCAACGCCAATTTCCGCGATACGATGCGGCGCTTTTCGGAACTGTCGGGCTCAGGTCTCACCTTCATCGGCATGGGCGTATCCGGCGGCGAGGAAGGCGCGCGCCATGGACCGTCGATCATGGTCGGCGGCACCGAAGACTCCTGGAAGCGCGTCGAACGCGTGCTGACCGCGATCTCGGCCAAGTTCAAGGATGAACCGTGCGCTGCCTGGCTTGGCACAGACGGCGCCGGGCATTTCGTGAAAACCATCCACAACGGCATCGAATATGCCGACATGCAGATGATCGCCGAGATCTACGGTATCCTGCGTGACGGTCTCGGCATGGGGCCGAAGGAGATCGGCAAGGTCTTCGAGGACTGGAACAAGGGCCGGCTCGATTCGTATCTGATCGAGATCACCGCCAGGGTGCTGGCCGCTGACGATGCAAAGACCGGCAAGCCGGTGGTCGACATCATCCTCGACCGTGCCGGCCAGAAGGGCACCGGCAAATGGTCTGTCATCGAGGCGCAGCAGCTCGGCATTCCGGCGACGGCCATCGAGGCGGCGGTGGCGGCCCGCGTGCTGTCCTCGATCAAGGATGAGCGGCAGGCGGCCGAAAAAGCCTATGGCAATATCGGCGTCACCAAGATCTCCGGCGACAAGGCGGCACTTCTGAAAGACCTGGAGCTGGCGCTGCTCGCCGGCAAGATCGCCGCCTATGCACAAGGTTTCGCGGTGATGAGCGCCGCCTCGAAGGAGTTCAACTGGAGCCTGCCGATGCCGACCATCGCCAAGATTTGGCGTGCCGGCTGTATCATCCGCTCGCAGATGCTCGACACCATGGCGGAAGCCTTCGGCTCGGGCGGCGCGTCCACCAACCTTTTGATGGCGCCGGCTTTCACCACCATGATGCAGGAGGCGCATCCGTCGCTTAGGCGCACCGTTGCCAAGGCATCGGAAGCAGGCTCGCCGGTGCCTGCACTGGCGTCGGCACTTGCCTATTTCGACAGCTACCGCCAGGGCCGCGGCACCTCGAACCTGATCCAGGCGCAGCGCGACTTCTTCGGCGCGCATGGCTTCGAGCGCATCGGCGAGCAGGGCGCTTTCCATGGGCCATGGGGAAGTGGAGCGGCCGGATAGGGTCAGGTGAGGCGGACCTCTCAGGTCGTGCCAGTCAGCCCTGATACGCGACGACGTCGCCTGGCTTGACCACTGTCTGCAAAGAGCCAGGTGCCGCGCCGCCTATCCAGCCCAGCACGGCGCGGGCAAGCTCGGTGCCGGCGAGGCGGAAGTCTTCGTTGACGATCAGCAACTCCCGGCGGAACAGATGCAGCAGTTCCGACGATTGCTTGGACACGACATCGACGTCGCGGCCGAGTTTCAGGCCGGCATCCTCGATGCCGGCGACGATTGCCAGCGTCGCTGCGGCGGCGCTGCTGACGAAACCGTCCGGCCTGACGTCGCGGCGCATCAACTGCGCGGTCCGCGTCCTGATTTGATCGATCGACTGGTCGATTGAAACAGCGTTGAACGGCACTTCGCTGGCATCGACCTCGCTCAGTGCGTCGGCAAAGCCATTGACCGTGTGGTCGTAATAGGTGAGCCCGACCGGCGGCGCTACCAGCGCCAGCCGGCGCCGGCCGACGCCGGCCAGATGGCGCACCGCTTCGGCGGCGAAGGCGTAATTGTCGAAGTCGTGATAGGGGTGGACAAGCCCCATATCGGTGCGGCCATGCGTGGCAAAGGGTATGCCACGCTCCAGCATGTAGCGGGCGCGCGGATCGTTGGGCTGCGTGCGTGAGATGATGACGCCATCGGCCGAGCCGGACTCGACCAGATACTTTACCGGGTCCAGCGGATCCTGCGAGCGCGAGTAGGGCGTGACGATCAGGTGATAGGGTGTGTCGGCAATGACCTCCGAGACGCCGTAGATGATGTCCGAGACAAAGCTCATGATCTCGCGCTCGGTATTGAGCACGAGGCTGATAACATTGGTCTTGCCAGTCCGCAGGCGCACGCCGGCGCGGTTCGGCCGGTAGCCGATCTGCCTGGCGACGAGTTGAACCCGCCGCCTGGTCTCGGCGCCGATCTCGGGTGCATCCTTGAGTGCGCGCGAGACGGTGGTGACGCCGAGCCCCGTCATGAAGGCAAGCGTTTTCAGCGTCGGCCGCTCATGCGCCGACGCCTCGTCGTCCTTCTCCGTCTGGTCCCTGTCCATTCGTCCCGCCCCGTCAGGCGCATAGCAGCCGCCGGACCAGCCGACAATCGCTTCGATGACGATGTGGCACGGTTCTTCGCCGTCAGGCCTCAATACACTGAAACGTTACAGATTTCCAACATCGCAGCGCGTGGGTCTCTCAAGCCATGGTTTTGGCAGGGTTTTGGCGGCCAGAAACGTTGCGCGACAATCAGGTTCGAGACGGTTTTCTTGCGCTGCAGCATGATTTTGAAGCGCAGCACCCGGTTTTGCGCGGAGTTTGCCGGTTTGCACGCAACGAATTTGTTCGCGCCTCGAAAAAACATTCGAGCTCGTTTATCTCAGGGGTTGCACGCACCGCATAATTGCCGTATCGAAAATCTGTAACGTTTCAGATTCTGGGAGGAACCGAAATGCGCTATAGACTTTTGACCGCTGCCCTTGCCGCGACGGCCGCGCTTCAGCTTGCCGGCCCGGCGGCCGCCACCGACCTGGAAGTCACCCATTGGTGGACGTCGGGCGGCGAGGCGGCGGCGGTTGCGGAATTCGCCAAGGCCTTCGACGCCACCGGCAATCACTGGGTCGATGGCGCCATTGCCGGATCCGGCGGCACGGCACGGCCGATCATGATCAGCCGCATCACCGGCGGCGATCCGATGGGCGCCACCCAGTTCAATCACGGCCGGCAGGCCGAAGAACTGGTGCAGGCCGGCCTGATGCGCGACCTCACCGATGTCGCCACCAAGGGCAAGTGGACGGAAATCGTGCGGCCGAAGAGCCTGCTCGACAGCTGCACCATCGACGGCAAGATCTATTGCGTGCCGGTCAATATCCACTCCTGGCAGTGGTTGTGGCTGTCGAACGAAGCCTTCGAGAAGGCCGGCGTGCCGCTGCCGAAGGACTGGAATGAATTCGTGGCGGCAGCGCCCGCCCTGGAAAAGGCGGGCATCATCCCGCTCGCTGTCGGCGGACAGGCCTGGCAATCTTCCGGCGCCTTCGATGTGCTGCTGGCGGCGGTCGGCGGCACCGATGCATTCCTCAAGGTCTATAAGGACAAGGACGCCAAGTTCGCCGCCGGGCCCGAGATCGCCAAGGTCTTCAAGGCCGCCGACGATGCCCGCAAGATGGCGAAGAACACCAATGTGCAGGACTGGAACCAAGCGACCAATCTCGTCATCACCGGCAAGGCCGGCGGCCAGATCATGGGTGACTGGGCGCAAGGCGAGTTCCAGGTTGCCGGCAAGGTCGCCGGCAAGGACTATGCCTGCCTGCCGGGCCTCGGTCTGAACGAAGTTATCGCCACCGGCGGCGACGCCTTCTATTTCCCGCTGCTCAAGGATGCCGACAAGTCCAAGGCGCAGGAGGTGTTGGCAGAGACGCTGCTCGACCCTAAGACTCAGGTCGCCTTCAATCTCAAGAAGGGTTCGCTGCCGGTGCGCGGTGACGTCGATCTCAATGCGGCGAACGACTGCATGAAGAAGGGTCTGGCGATCCTCGCCAAGGGCGCCGTCATCCCGTGGACTGACCAACTGCTTTCGCAGGACACCCAGAAGCAGAAGGAAGATCTCTTCGCCGAATTCTTCGCCAAGCCGGACCTGACCATCGAAGACGCGCAGAAGCGCTTCGCCGACCTCATCGCTTCGGCAGACTGACGTTGGAGGCAATACACCTCGCTCCCGGTCTTGCGAAAGCAGGGCCGGGATCGCACCGCCCTTACCCAGCCGGCTGACGAGATGAGCAAGAGCGAACGCCCCAACCCGCTGTTCCGCAACCTCAATGCGAAGGTCGCCTCGATCCCGATGATCCTCACCGCGTCGGTGGTTTTCGTCGGCGGCACCGTCTGGACGGTGTTCTATTCCTTCACCAATTCGAAGCTGCTGCCACGGCTGAATTTCGCCGGGCTCGACCAGTATTACCGGCTGTGGGCGACGCCGCGCTGGTTGATATCGATCGAGAACCTTTTGATCTACGGCGCGATCTCGCTGGTGTTCTCACTGGTCATCGGCTTCCTGCTTGCAGCGCTTCTCGACCAGAAGATCCGTTTCGAGGACACGTTCCGCACCATCTTCCTCTATCCGTTCGCGCTTTCCTTCATCGTCACCGGCCTGGTCTGGCAGTGGCTGCTCAATCCGGATTTCGGCATCCAGCATGTGGTGCGGGACCTCGGCTGGACGAGCTTCAACTTCGACCCGCTCTACAATTCCAGCATCGTCATCTACGGCATTTCGATTGCGGCGCTGTGGCAAGGCACCGGGCTCATCATGTGCTTGATGCTGGCCGGCCTGCGCGGCATCGACGAGGACATCTGGAAGGCGGCGCGGGTAGACGGGATCCCGATGTGGAAGACCTATCTGTTCATCGTCATCCCGATGATGCGGCCGGTTTTCATCACCACGCTGGTCATCATCGCGTCGGGCATCGTCAAGGTCTACGACCTCGTTGTCGCCCAGACCAGCGGCGGCCCCGGAATCGCCTCCGAAGTGCCGGCCAAATATGTCTATGACTACATGTTCTTCGCACAGAATCTTGGCCAGGGCTTCGCCGCCTCGACCATGATGCTGCTCTCGGTGGTGATCGTCGTCGTGCCGTGGGCCTACCTTGAATTCGGAGGCAGGAAGCGTGGCTGACCCGGCCGTCCCTTTGCCCGCCAGCGCGGGTGCCGCCGAGCGCGAAGCCTCGGGGCCGCGCGGGCCGAAGCCGCGGCATGTCTTCTCGCGCCGCAACATCTTCCTCTATGGCACGCTGATCGTGGTGGCAGTCTACTATCTGCTGCCGCTCTATGTGATGGTGGTCACGTCGCTCAAGGGCATGCCCGAGATACGGATGGGCAATATCTTCTCGCCGCCGCTCGAAATCACGTTCGAACCGTGGGTGAAGGCGTGGGCGACGGCCTGCACCGGCCTCAATTGCGACGGGCTTTCGCGCGGCTTCTGGAATTCGGTGCGCATCACGGTGCCGTCAGTGCTGCTGTCGATCGCGATCGCCTCGGTGAACGGCTATGCGCTCGCCAACTGGCGCTTCAAGGGCGCCGACACATTCTTCGTCATCCTGATCGTCGGCGCCTTCATCCCCTATCAGGTGATGATCTATCCGATCGTCATCATCCTGCGCGAGATCGGCCTCTACGGCAGCCTCAGCGGCCTGGTGATCGTCCATTCCATCTTCGGCATGCCGATCCTCACGCTTTTGTTCCGCAACTATTTTGCCTCGATGCCGGAAGAGCTGTTCAGGGCGGCACGGGTCGACGGCGCCGGCTTCTGGGGCATCTTCCTGCGGATCATGGCGCCGATGTCGCTGCCGATCTTCGTCGTCGCCATCATCCTGCAGGTGACCGGCATCTGGAACGACTTCCTGTTCGGCGTCGTCTACACCCGCCCCGACACCTATCCGATGACGGTGCAGCTCAACAACATCGTCAATTCGGTGCAAGGCGTGAAGGAGTACAACGTCAACATGGCCGCCACCATCCTGACCGGCCTTGTGCCACTCATCGTCTACTTCATTTCCGGCAAGCTTTTCGTGCGCGGCATCGCCGCCGGTGCGGTGAAAGGGTGATGGCGATGACGGCAGCCAACGGCACCAGCGTTTCGATCCAGGACCTGTCCCTGAATTTCGGCTCTGTATCGGTGCTGCAGACCCTCAATCTCGAGGTCGCAGAGGGCGAGTTCATCGTGCTGCTCGGTCCCTCGGGCTGCGGCAAGTCGACCTTGCTCAACTGCATCGCCGGGCTGCTCGATATTTCCGAAGGCCGCATCTTCATCAAGGGCAAGAACGTCACCTGGGAAGAGCCCAAGGATCGCGGCATCGGCATGGTGTTCCAGTCCTATGCGCTCTATCCGCAAATGACGGTGGAGAAGAACCTGTCGTTCGGCCTGCGCGTTGCCGGCGTGCCTAGGGACGAGATCGCCAAGCGCATCGCCCGCGCCGCCGAGATCCTGCAGATCGAGCCGCTTTTGCAGCGCAAGCCCGCGGCCTTGTCAGGCGGCCAACGCCAGCGCGTGGCGATCGGGCGGGCTCTGGTGCGCGACGTCGACGTCTTCCTGTTCGACGAGCCACTATCCAATCTCGACGCCAAGCTGCGCTCGGAACTGCGCGTCGAAATCAAGCTTCTGCATCGCAAGCTGCAGAACACCATGATCTACGTCACCCACGACCAGATCGAGGCGATGACGCTGGCCGACCGTATCGCGGTCATGCGCGGCGGCGTCATCCAGCAGCTTGACGCGCCGCAGACGATCTATAACCGGCCGGTCAACCGGTTTGTCGCCGGCTTCCTCGGCTCGCCGGCGATGAATTTCCTCGAAGGGGAGCTGGAGGCCAGTGCTGCTCCAGTGTTCAGGACCGACGGTGTTTCGGTGCCGCTCGATCGCTATACCTTTGACGGCACGGAGCGCCCGGCCGGCGCTTGCGTGCTGGGCATCCGGCCTGAACATATCGCTTTCGGTGACGCGGCGAAGTCGATGCCGTTTTCCGCCGGCGGTTCGGTCGAGATCGTGGAGCCGATGGGTTCCGACACGCTGGTGTGGACGAAGCTTGCCGGCCGCAACCTCTCCTTCCGCGTCGAGGCGGAACGGACGCTGCGCAGCGGCGATCCGATCCAGTTCGGTTTCGATCCGGCGCGCGCCTCGCTGTTCGACGCTGCGACCGGCAATCGCCTGTGACCCTCTAGAATCATCCGCAAACCATCCTCCCAAGAACGATCCCCCTAAAACGATCTCGCGAAAACGATCCCCCGAAAACATCCCCAAGCCTTAACCACCCAAGAAACGGACAGAGACGATGAACTGGTCATTCCAACTCTACAGCGCCCGCAATTTCCAGCCGTGGGACGGCATCCTGAAAATGCTCGGCAAGCTCGGCTACAAGGAAGTCGAAGGTTTCGGCGGCGTCTATGACGACCCCACGGCGTTCCGCGCCGAACTCGACAAGAACGGGCTTTCGATGCCGACCGGACATTTCTCGATCGATGCGCTGGAGAATGATTTCGACGGCGTACGCAAAACAGCCGACGCACTCGGCATCACGCTGGTCATCTGTCCCTATCTGCTGGCCGAGCAGCGGCCGGCCGACGCTGCCGGCTGGCGCGGCTTTGGCGAGCGTCTGGCCAAGGTCGGCGAGACCGCAAAAAAAGCCGGCTACGGCTTTGCCTGGCACAACCATGATTTCGAGTTCAAGACACTCGCCGACGGCTCGGTGCCGCAGGATCACATCCTGTCGGCTGCGCCCGACATCGGCTGGGAGATGGACGTCGCCTGGGTAATCCGCGGCGGCGTTGATCCGCTGCCGTGGATCGAAAAGCACGGCAAGCGCATCAGCGCCGTCCATGTCAAGGACATGGCCAAGTCAGGCGAAGGCCTTGACGAGGACGGCTGGGCGGATGTCGGCCACGGCACCATCGACTGGGCCGGCCTGATCAAGACACTTCGGGCGAAGAGCGCGGCCAAATATTACGTCATGGAACAGGACAACCCCAACGACATCGAGCGCTTCGCCAGCCGCTCGCTCGCATCCGTCAAGGCTTACTAGGAACAATCATCATGGCAAAGAAACTGGGTATCGGCGTCATCGGCTGCGGCAACATCTCGAAAGCGTATTTCTCGCTGGCGCCTCTGTTTCGCGGCATCGAGATGCGCGCCTGCGCCGACATCAACATGGACGCGGCCAAGGCACGGGCGAAGGAGTTCAAGCTGCGCGCCGAGACCGTCGAAGAACTGCTCAAGGATGACGAGATCGACATCATCGTCAACCTCACCATCCCGGCGGTGCACTACGGGGTGTCGAAGCAGATCCTCGATGCCGGCAAGCACGTCTATTCGGAAAAGCCGTTCGTGCTGTCGGTCAAGGAAGGCCTCGACCTCAAGAGCCGGGCCGAGAAGAAAGGGCTGCGCATCGGTTCGGCTCCGGACACTTTCCTCGGCGGCGCGCACCAGCTGGTGCGCAACCTCGTCGACACCGGCGCGCTCGGCAAGATCACCAGCGGCACCTGTCATGTGATGGGCCACGGCATGGAGCACTGGCACCCCAATCCCGATTTCTTCTTCCAGCCGGGCGCCGGGCCGGTGCTCGACATCGGGCCTTACTACATCACCAACCTGATCCAGCTGATCGGGCCGGTGAAGCAGGTGGCGGCCTTCGCGACGACGCCTGCCAAGGAACGCACGATCTCATCAAAACCGCGCGCGGGCGAGAAAATCCCGGTCAACACGCCGACGACGATCCACGGGCTGCTGGAGTTCGAGAACGGCGCCGTGATCACGCTTAACACCAGCTGGGACGTCTGGGCGCATGGTCATGCGCCGATGGAACTCTATGGCGAAACGGGCACGGTGTTCGTGCCGGATCCGAATTTCTTCGGTGGCGACGTGCGCATAACCAAGGCGGCAAAACCGGTGAAGAAACTGCCGAAATGGCAGCATCCGTTCGGCGTGCCCAACGAAATGCACGGCCAAGGCATGATGGCCAACTACCGCACCGCAGGCCTTGCCGACATGGCGCTGGCGATCGCCGAGGGCCGGCCGCATCGTTGCTCGATGGAGCTCGCGCTGCATGCCGTCGACGTCATGACCGGCCTGTTGCGGTCGGGCGAGACCGGCAAGTTCGTCGCTATGCAGACCAGCTGCGAGCGGCCGGCCGCGCTCGGCGTCAAGGACGCAAAAGGACTGTTGGCGAAGCAGAAATGAGGTAGAAGGGTGTCGGCGCGCTCGCGCCGACATCCATACAATCCAGGATCTGTACCCATGCGCTGGCAGCCGGCTGAACACCGCTATGAGAAAATGCTCTACAACAGGTGCGGGCGATCCGGCCTGAAACTGCCGGCGATCTCGCTCGGCCTGTGGCACAATTTCGGCAACGACACGCCACACAAGACCAAGCAGGCGATCGCGCGCAAGGCCTTCGATATCGGCATCACCCATTTCGATCTTGCCAACAATTACGGCCCGCCGCCGGGCTCGGCCGAGATCGCCTTCGGCGAGATATTGCGCACCGACTTCGCCAGTTATCGCGACGAGCTGATCATCTCGACCAAGGCCGGCTATGAGATGTGGGCAGGGCCTTACGGCGAATGGGGCAGCCGCAAATATGTGCTGGCGAGCCTCGACCAGAGCCTGAAGCGGATGGGGCTCGACTATATCGACATCTTCTATTCGCACCGCTTCGATCCGGATACGCCGCTTGAGGAAACGATGGGCGCGCTCGACCATGCGGTGCGTTCTGGCAAGGCGCTCTATGCCGGCATCTCGTCCTACAATTCGCAGCGCACGCGCGAGGCCGCCGACATATTGAAGCAGCTCGGTACGCCCTGCATCATCCATCAGCCGAGCTATTCGATGCTCAACCGCTGGGTCGAAGAGGACGGACTGCTCGATACGCTGGAAGGGCTCGGTGTCGGATCGATCGTGTTCTCGCCGCTGGCGCAAGGCATGCTGACCGACAAATATCTCGGCGGCATCCCCGAGGGTAGCCGCGCCAGCCAAGGCAAGTCGCTGCGGCCCGCCTTCATCAACGAAAAGACCATCGCTAACATCCAGGCGCTGAACGCGATCGCCGGCAAGCGTGGCCAGACGCTGGCGCAGATGGCGCTAGCCTGGGTGCTGCGCAAGGGCCGGGTCACCTCGGCGCTGATCGGCGCCAGCCGGCCCGAACAGGTCGAGGACTGCGTCGGCGCGCTCAAGGTGCTCGAGTTCAGCGATGCCGAGCTCGCCGAAATCGACACTTACGCACGCGAGTCCGACATCAATCTGTGGGCGGCGTCGGCCGAGCGCAAAGGCCCGCCGCGGAAGTAAGCGGAACAGCCGGCACCGGACATGAATTAAAACGGCGGGAAAGATCCCGCCGTTTTGCGTTTATCAAGCTTCGGGCCCGTTCAGGGCTTCTTGGCCGTGCCGAGACCGGCCCTGGGCGCCGCCGCGGCTGCCGGAGCCGGGGTCTTCATCTTGGCTTCGATCCAACCCGTATAGTTGGCCAATCGCGTGTAGATGCCATAGGCATTCTTGTGGCCGCAAGCGGCGGTGCCGTCGGACGGACCTTCGCCCCAGGAGACGACGCCGACCTGGACCGGACCGTTGGCGCCGGTCATGAACAGCGGACCGCCGCTGTCGCCGTTGCAGGCGTCGCGTTCGCCGCTGTCGGTGCCGGCGCAGATCATGTTCTTGGTCAGCGGATCCGACATATCGGCGGCGATCGCATTGGCGGCGGCATCGATGCCCTTTTCCGAATAACGCATCCGATGCGAGAGATCGCCAAGTGCCGCCTTCAGGTCATGCGCATAGATCGACTTGATGCCGCTGTTGCAGGCAGCGCTCGGCTCGAGATCGAGATCGGCCACCATCAGCGCGGTCGGGAAGGTGCCGTCCTGCATCTTGCCCCAGCCGATGACCGTGGTCTTGCCGCTGTCTGGCGTCGGCTCATTGGTGATCTTGATGACCGGCGCATCGGCGGGCTCCGCCAGCCGGAGCAGGCCGAGATCATTGTCCAGCGTCTGTTCGCTGTAGCCCTCGTTGACGATGACCTCGACCACCTTGTAGCGCTTGCCTTCGGTAAGATCGGTGGCGCCGGTCAGCACGGTCACCGTGTCGGGCGAAATCGGCCGGCCCTTGTCGTTGAGGCAGTGCGCCGCCGTCAGCACCCATTGCGGAGCAATCAGGCTGCCGCCGCAGAATTGCGCGTTCGGCTGCGAGGCCGGGCTGGGGTCCAGCCGGGCGCTGGTCAGCAGCGCCACCTGGAACGGATAGGCCCCTTTGTCGGCTTCCTTGCCGCCATAGACGCGGTCGGCCCCGTCGGGATTCTCGGCCTTGGCCTTGTCCCGGGATTCGGCGACGCGCTGCATCGGCGAGACCGCCGCTTCCGGCCTGGCGGCGTCGTCGGCTGCATAGAGCGCGTTGACGGCGGGGAAAGCGGCCGCGATGCCCAGCAGCGATGCAGCGGCAAGCGGCCTGAACCGATGGATAATGTTCACCTTGAAACCCTCCTGAGATGAAAAATGCCGAGCCATGCCGCACTGACGCATAACCAACAGAAGCGGTAGCGGTACCTCGATCGCCTTCTGCCAGAACGAACGACATCCGCGCGGTCATAAAACCGAAATACCACTTTTGCTAATCGTGCCCCATCGGGCAGAGCCCACCCAAACCCTATAGCCCCCCACGGCCTACGTGGAAGCGATTTGTCATTGCCAATGTTGGATTATTTTAGGCAGTATATCGACGCGGGTGCGTTTGGCGGAGGGCTTTAACGAGGCCGCCCGGACCGATGATCCGATACGGGCGGGTAACCAAACTAATTTTTTAACTCCACCACGATCTCGACAATATTTCTGTATTTTGCTCCACTCCTTGCTGACCTTTGGGAGAGTCTCACCATGACGAAACTGACAAGCACTATCATTGCGTCCGCACTGCTATCCACCGCACTGTGGACGATGCCTGCCTTCGCCGCCGATCCCGGCTCAGCGAATGCCGGCAATGGCGAAAGCATGCGCGATCTCGGAACGGGCGACTACCAGCCCGGCCGTGCAAAGCCGATCGCGCCGCCGAAACTGACCGAAGATGAAGCCAGCCGGGCAGCGCCGCTGACCGACGAGGGCACGGCGGTCAAATCCTATGGCATCGTCGGACGTTCCGCCGATGGCAAGGACATCAAGATCGATGCAGGCGAGACGCTGAAGGACCTTGTCATCAAGGAATTGAACGCGCCCGCCAACACACCGAACGCCGACAAGACCGGATTGACGGGCGGCGACGAAGCCGGCCGCCAGGTGTTCGGGGCCGACGATCGCGAGCAGATCAAGAACACCAAGACCTACCCGTTCACCGCGATCGGGTATATCGAAGGCAAAGCCAAGAGCGGTTATGGCAGCTGCTCGGGAACCCTGATCGGTCCGCGCACGGTGCTCACCGCCGCGCATTGCCTCTACAGCAATGAAGATAAGGCTTGGCTCGACGACGTCATCTTCGTGCCGTCGCTCAACGGCAACACCGCCGACGATGCACCGTTTGGCGCTTTCAGCTATGAGAGCGTCTACATCCTGCAGGGCTTCATCGACAATTATCAGGGTTACTACGGCTCGGTCATTCCGTGGGACCTCGGCATCATCACGCTGAAGCAGGATGTCGGCACCAATCTCGGCTGGCTGGGTTATGCCAACTATGAGAACCTCGGCGATTTCACCGCCAACATCGTTGGCTACCCCGGCGACAAGCCGATGGGTACGATGTGGAAGGCGACCTGCGAAGTGAAAGCCGAAAACATCGGCGCGGAGTATTTCCAGTACGACTGCGACACCTATCCGGGGTCGAGCGGCAGCTCGGTCTACGCCTATGACAATGGCGCCAAGCAGCGCGTCGTCACCGGCGTGAACGTGGCCGAAAGCCCCAACGCCAACACAGCGGTGCGCCTGAACGCTGCCAACGTGGCGTGGATCAACAGCCTGTACAAATAAGGCCCGATCTTTCGCCGGCAAACAGCGGCGAGAAACAGCATTAGCAAACCGGCGGCGGGACGTTCCTGCCGCCGGTGTTTTTGTATCGGAACACCTCTCTTGCACTGTGTTACAGCGGTGCTTACGCTAGGCGATCCAAGGGGTTGGGTAAGATGGCGCGGGCAAGAATGATCTTCGGAGTCAAAGCGATGGCGGCTGCATCCATGCTGGCCGCACTGACATGCTTTTCCGCTATGGCCGATCAAGGCGGTGCCACACCCGATGGCGCCTGGGCCGAGCGGGTGCAAATCCTCTATAAAAGCGAAACACGTTCGGTGCTGCGCAAGAATGTACGGGTCTGGGATTCCCACCCGGAATTGGGTCTTGATTTCACCTGGGAGCCGGCAGCCGGCGTGTCGCCGGACCGCACCGTCGCAGCCGACGGCACCGTCAACGGCAAGGGCAGGCTGGTCTGGCGCGTACGCGGCTCGGCGAGCTATGACCCCAAGACGATCTATTCCAGCTATTTCGGCGAGATCAGGAATGGCCGCCCTGAAGGACAAGGCCGGCTGGAGCTGCGTTCAGGCGAGATTCTCGACGGCCGTTGGGTCGCCGGCCAGCTCTACGGCCATGCGATCCATGTCGATGCCGACGGCAATCGCTATGAAGGGCAATTCAGGGCCGGTGTGCCGAATGGCGAGGGCAGGCTGGAGACGAAGACAGGCGAGATATTCGTCGGCTCTTTTGCCGATGGGCTGAAGGACGGCAAGGGCCGCACCCGGCTGTCCGGCGGCACCGTCTACTGGTCGCAATGGGCGATGGGCAAGGAGATCGGCGGTGCGCGCCCCGACGTGCTGGCCGATGCCAGAGTGGGCGGGTTGCTCAAGGCGCAGACCGGCGGCGGTTCCGCCGACAAGGTCGAGATCGGCATTGCCGTCGACCAGCGCATGACGCAGCAGGCCGACATGCAGTACCAGCATCTGGTGCGCGACGAAGACATCGCGATCTATCCGGTGTCGGACCAGTACAACGATGCCTGGAACGGCACCGGAGAGATTCGTACCGGCAATGTCTATGAAGGCATGGACTGGGAGACGGCGCCGGCCTTCGCCGAAGTCGACCTCAAGACCACCGACCGGTCGAGGGTCAAGATCGACAGCCTGGAAATGAAGGTGGCCGCGAGCGAGGCCTACCGCAAGCCGATGCTGTCGATCAGCGAGCACTATGGCTGCGTCGGCTTCCGCCCCGACTTCTCGATCGTCAACAATGGCTGGGGCGACGTGAAAGACATGAAGATGTCGATCCAGTTCACCAGGACCGACGAGGAGGACAACGCGACCGGCGAGCCGAGCCGCATGTTCACGAAGGACATCGGCACTTTCGGCGATGGCGTCGACGTCTCGATCAAGGACGTGCTGACTGAAGCCGGCGTCGACACAACCACGCTCGAGACCGAGCGCTTCACCTGCCCGTCAAGGGACAGCCTGGATGTCTGCCGCGCCCAGGTGGCCAACAAGGTCAAGTTCGGCGACGTTGCCGATTACGTCAGCGGCAGCGTCGAGAAAATGAGCGTGACCGGGATTGGCAAGCTCGATTATTCCTGGGCGGACGATCAGGGCGCTGTCTACCAGCAGAGCGAGCCGTTTCGCGTCATCGTCTCGCTGGTCAGCATCGAGGTCCCAGAATCGCTCGCCGAATGCGGCGATGGCGGCGGCGCGTCGCCCGAAGCGCTGCGCTACCAGAACATCGAATTTCCGATCGGCAAGACCGATTACAGCATCCCCATGCCGGTGCGCGGCAACAAGAATCTCAGCGCCTACACGGCACGGCTGAAAATGTGGTCGTCAATGTCGTCGATCCATCGCTTCAGCATCGCCGCCCATTTCGCCGATGGCAGCACACGCGAGAGCAAGCCGGCCACGTTCTTCTATTTCAGGCCGAAGCAGTCGCTGTTCGAAACCAGCACCAAGCCGGCGGTCTGCTATCTGCCGGAAGATCTGCAAGGCTGTTGAGGTCCTGTCACGTCCTTTCGGGAATCGCGTCATTTCGAGCCCATCTCGAAAAAATTGGGCAGCGGGATCAGCCGGGCAAAGATCGTGCCCTGGCTGAACACCCTGAGTTCCAGCATCGACCCGGACGATCGTTCGGCTTTCTGGTCGAACAGGAAATTGCCGAGCGAATAGATCTCCGCAACATCGCCGCCGCCGAGCGGCAGGATCGCCTCGCTCGATACATGCGGATGACCGCCGACGATTGCCGTGACACCGCGCAGCCGCATCTGGTCGGCAAGCATCTCCTCGCGCGGCGACGGCTCCGTCTTGTACTCGCGGCCCCAATGGACGAAGGCAATCACCGGCCGCTCGGCATTGTCGTGCAGCAGCCGGTCGAGCAAAGCAGGCGTCAGAAGGTCGGTGTTCCTGGAGCCGTTGGTATCGATGTCGGTCAGCCCGACCAGGTCGAGATCGGCAAGCGCCAGCGTCTCGCCCTGCCCGAAATGGGCGATGCCGGCCGCATCGAGTGCGGCCAGCGTCTCGGCATAGCCTGACGGGCCGAGGTCGTAGGCGTGATTGTTGGCGAGGCTGACAGCGGCGACATGCAATTTCTTGAGCATGTCGATGGCGAGGTCTGCGGGCATGGCCAGCGTCATGTCGTCGATCGCTTCAGGGACGTTGGGCAGGATCACGCCTTCGAGATTGACGATCAGCGGCCGCGAGCGGGTCAGGGCCAGCACGCTTTCGACGATCTTCTCGGCAACACCGTCGCGGACCAGGATCTTCTTCATGGCGCGGCCGAAATTCACGTCGCCCGCGAAATAATAGAGCTTGTCGTCGGGACGGGCAGGATTGTTGAAGCCGGGGCCGAAGGCGCCGAACAGCGCCACGACATAGCTGGTGGTGCGCTCGACATAGTGGCTTGAATGCGCCTGCGAGTTCTCGTTGGCGACGACCAGCGGCGCAGCACCGAACAGTTCGCGCTGCAGCCTGGTCTGGATATAGAGCGCACCGACCGAATCGGCGTGATCCGGCTGGCGCAGCGCCGCGATGCCGTCGAGCGAACCGGCGGCGAGCATGTTCAGCGTCTGCTGGTCGAAACGCCTGGCTTCGTGCTGCGGCAGATAGTGGGAGAAATCGGTGGATTCGACGATCAGCGTGTCCTTGTCGACGATCGCTTTCAGCGCCTGCGCCAGCCGGTCCCAGTCGGCTCGCTTGGCTTTGACCGACATCGCCACCGGCACGATTTCAGCTTCGGGGAAATAGTGATGCAGGAAAGGCAGCATCGCCTGCACGCCATGCTCCCTGGCGAACAGGCAGGAGTCTTCGACCATGTCGCTGTTCGCTTCCAGAAGGTGCACGGCTTCCGTGTCGGCCTGGACTGGACCGAGCACTGTTTCAAAACCGCGCGGCGTCGTAGCGAAGAGTTTCTGCGTCTCGTGGAAATGGTCCGGCGACAGGATGACGATGCGCTTGTAGCGGAAGCCGGACGCGGCGTGGAAACCGAGTGCGACGAGATCTGCGACGAGCAGGTGGTGGGGGACTGTGATGCCGGTGAGGCGTTGGTTGGACGGCTCGATTCTGGCGACGGCGGCGATGGCGTCGGTGAAGGGTGTGGGGTCGGAGTAGAAGGACGGGAAGTTTGTGTCGCCGGGCGGGCAGGTGATGGGGGCGGCAGACGCTTGAAGCACTGAGAGGATAAGCAAGGCGGTGGCAAAGACCAGAATGCTGGTCCGTGCCCAGGCACCCCCCGCTGTCCTGCCGGACATCTCCCCCGCAAGGGGGGAGATTGGATGTCGCCTCGACTTTCGCCAATCATCAACCTTGAAAATAGATCTCCAGCAATGAAGAGGCTGATCTCCCCCCTTGCGGGGGAGATGGCCGGCAGGCCAGAGGTGGGTGCCTGGGTGCCGACCTCTCACGGCTCAGCCAGCACAATGTTCTCCACGCCGCCGACATAGTAGAACGGCTTCTGCTTGGACGCGGTCAGCCGCAGCACTTCGCGCGAAATATAGTCGGCGAGGCCGAACAGCGTCACGCCGCCGCCGGAGGTCTTGGCCCGGCCGCGCAGGCCTTCGAGGATCGAATAGGTGAAGACGCCATGGCCGAGCTCGGGCATTTCGGCGGCGGTGTTGTTGGCAGCGGTGGCCGAGAAGACGACGATGCGTGCGTCCTGCGCGTCTTTTTCCAGGCGCGGGTTGAAGGCGTTGGCGGCGTGGCAGGTGTCGAGCAGCATGAAGCGCATGCCCTTGGCCCGCTCAACCGATTTCTGGATGTCGCCCCAGTCGACCAGCGAGGAGCGCTTCCAGCGGTCGGCATCCTGTTTGCGGCCGTCCGTGGGGATGAAATAATAGTCTTCGTCGATGTTGATGCCGTGACCGGCGACGAAAATGATGGTGGTGTCGTTCTCGCCGGGTCTGTCGAGGAAGTCGGCGAGCTGGTCGTCGATGGTGTCGGAATCCGGTTCCAGGATGGTGTCGGCGCTGGCGACCTTGAACACGTCCTTGCCGGAATCGGGCGCCTCATCCAGCGCTTCGCGGTTGACCAGAACCAGCGTCTCCATCGCCGAAAACAAGGGCGCGGATTTCTGCGAGATCACCTTGAGGAATTCGGTAGCGTCGTCGACGGGATAGCGCAGATCGCAGGCGTGGCCGGCGCATGCGTCGGTGAGGAAGGGATATTTGTCGACGCCGATCACGGCGACGTAGAGCTTGCCCTTGTTGGCCTGCTTCTCGGGTTTTTGGCCAAGTGCCGTTACGCTGCGCTCGGTCAAATAGCCGAACTCATTCGTGCCGGTGATGCGGATGGTGTTCTCGCCATTCTCGACCGGCACTTCGACGATGGTGCTCTTGCCGCCATCGGCCGAGCGCGCCGTGACATTGCCGACATTGCGGCTGTTCGACAGGATCGAAAACCCGGCGACGTCGGCGCCTGCTTCCTGCACGCCTGATATTTCGACGGCGACATAGCCTTCGCGGACACTGCTCTGGTCGGCGGCAAGCTTGATGCCGAATTCCGGCGGCTTGCGTTCAAGCAGCTTTTCCAGTTCGCGGTCGACGCCGGGGCGCATTTCCTGGACCGCCTGTTCGGCGCTGCGCAGGATGATGGCCCGGCGCACCATTTCCGGGCTCCAGAGATATTTCTTCAGCTGGCCGGCGCTGATGAAACGCCCTTCGTGGTCGCGGCCCTGATTGACGTGCCAGCCGATCAACTTGTCGCCATCGGCGGAGGAATAATAGTAGCCCTGCGGCATCCAGGCGATCCATTCGGAGTCGGCGAAGAACATCGACACGATCAGTTTGTGGCTCTTCAAATTCCACAGCCGCACGGTCTGGTCGGCGCTGCCGGTGACCAACAGCCCTTCCTTCTCGACGGCAACCATGGCGTTGATCTCGCCGGTGTGGCCGGTGAATTCACTCGATACCTCGGCGGTCGCGGTTTTGTATTCCAACAGCGTGCCGTCGCTGCCGCCGGTGATCAGGCCAAGCCCATTGCCGATCAGCGTGTAAGCCGAATGGACGAAGCCATTGGTGGCGGAATTCTCGATGCTGTGCATCACCTTTCCGCCGCTCGCGATTTCGAGCACGGCATTCTCCAGGCCGTCCTTGCCGCCGGGGACGGCGCGAAGCAACCACCCACCGTCGGTCAGTGCCGCGCGGGCATAGGCGCCCTGTTCCGCCAGCGCCTCCGGGTCCTCGAAGAACCGCTCGGCCGTCGGTAGCGCCAGTACCTTGTCCAGCGTGCCCTGCAGCTCGGGACAGGACACGCGTTCAGGGCAGGGGTTGGTGTTGCCCCAAGCGATGGAGCTGCTCGCCGCATCGATCCCGATCGCCGTCACCGGTTCACCGACCCCTTGCAGCAGCGCCTTGCGCTCGCCGGTCATGGGGTTCCAGACCTGGATGGCGTTGCGGGTGCCGCCGGCTGTCGCCACCAGCGAGCCGTCGGCATTGCCGGCGCCAGCAAAGACCGTGCCGTCATGGCCGTTATAATCGAGCAGTTGCTCGCGGCTGTCGGTATTCCAGACCGCCGAGCGATGCTTGTCGGCGCAGCGATAGCTGCATGACGCCACAAGCCGCGAACCCGTGGCGAAGCTCAGAGCGCCGATCTGGAAATCCTGCTTCGGCATGGCGCGGACGAATTTGCCGGTGCTGGCCTGCCAGAGCTGGACGTCGCCGTCCTTGCTGCCGGTGGCGAACAGCCTGCCATCCAATGACACGGCGAGTGCGGCGACGCCGACATCGCGCAGCGGTTCGGCCTCGGCGGGCAAAGCGATTTCCTCTGACTTGGCGATGTCCCAGAGCCTTATGCCGTTGTCGGTGGTCGTCGCCACCAGCCGGGTTCCCGCAGCGGCGAAGGCGAGCTTTTCCACACGCCAGGAATCGGCATCGAGTTTTTCCGCCAGCGTCCAGCCCGACGCGGATTTGTCGTCCGCCCGCCAGAGGTAGACGAAACCATCGCCACCGCCGGCGGCGAGCGTGTTTCCGTCGGGTGAAAAGGCGACATCATAGATGGCATAGTCGGCGGCCTTGAGCACGGTTTTGATCTTGCCGGTGGCGAAATCGAACAGCCTGATATCGCCATAAGGGGGCTTGTCGCCGATGCCGGCGCCGAAATAACCGCCGGCGGCGATCGTCTTGCCATCCGGCGACACGGCAATCGCAAAGACCTTGCCGTCATTGCCATTGCCAAGATAGCCGCGAATGGTGCGGAGCGTCACCCCGCTCTGCCAGTCCCAGATGCGGATGGTCTTGTCATCGGACGCCGAGACCAGTCCCTCGCCGTCCGGCGTGAAGGCAAGATCGGTGACCCTGGCGCTGTGGCCGCCGGTGTTGAGATCGAGATGGAAATCGAGGTCCTCGGCACCGGCGGTTGACGTTAACGCCAGAAGACCGACCAGGATTAGCCACCGGATAGCACGCAAGGGATGGGAGCTGCCCGGCACCTTGTTGCGCCGCTATTTGGAGTCGGCGGGCGGCGGCGACCCGTGACGCACATAATTCTCGATCGCCTGGGCATAATTGGCGGAACCGGCCTTGCGTTCTTTTTCGATGTAGCTGGCAAAATAGCTCCAGAACGACACCGCATAGTCGCGGAAATAGGCATCGGCGACATCGCGCGAACAGAGCTTGCCCTCAACGCAGATGGAGAGACGATTGAGGAAATAGACGATGCGATCAAAATTGTCGTTGAAATCGGCGATCGGCATGGTGCCGCCGCCGGCAGTCATCGCCTCAATGCCAATGCGTTGCCGGAAGACCCGTTCCTCGGTCGGCGACGGCGTGGCGCTGAGCAGATTGTCGTATTTGGCGTTGAGCGACGAGAGGCGCTCCTTGAGCGCGCGCTGCGCCTGCTGAAAATCCTTGCTTTCCCAAAGCTCGACCAGCGACATCGTCTGCTCGACGCGCTTCTGTTCCTGGTTTGCGAGAAACTGGAAGACCGAGAAGGCCAGGGTGAAGATGATCGCCAGGCGCACGGCGAGACCCGACCAGGCGTAGATCAGCATGCGCCAGTCGCGGTCGGTGAAGGGGTTGGCTTCCTTCTTGATCTCGTGACTGCTCGGCCACGGAAAGCCTTCGGTGGTTTCGGGCAAGGTCGCCGGCTTCTTGGCCGGCGGAGGCGCCAATGTGGCCGGCGATTTCTGCGTTGCAGTGCCCCCCGGCTTTTTCATCCGCAGCTGTCCAGTTGGATGGTGGCGGTGGGATCGAGCACGATGCCGGGTGTCTCTAGCTTCTTTTTTAGGCAATCGAGCTGCGTGCGCGAAATCATGAACTGCACGTCCGGTTCGGCAGCCGCCTTGCTGGGTGACGGCAAGGGCTCGACCACGCCGCGCGAGGCGCAGCTGGAGAGATCGACGACAACGGCCCTGTTGCCGGTCTTGGCGATCTGGTCGTACTGGTCGAGAAAGCAGGTGGCGAGCTCGGAGTTGGTGACGATCTGCTTGGCGCACAAGCCGCAATTCTCGTCCGCCGAGGCGCTGGCAACCAGCAACAGGCTGCCGGCAAGGCCGGCTGTCGCTGCACGCCAGGAGAGCACGGGGATAGTCACTGATGTCCTCATCTGTTGCATTCAGCCGCGGCGCATAGAAGTGTCGCGAGCCGGGAATGTTCCTATATCACGCCGACAAGAGCCGGCGAAGCGATGTCAGGTCAGGCGCGGGGCACCGTCTCCATCGGGAAGATCATCACCGCGCCTTTGGGACCGCTCTTGTCGGCAAGCCGCATCACGGAGCGCGTTGCCGGCGCCATGCCGATGTCGGCCAGCATGTCGGAAAAACCAGGCGTTCCCGATGCGGCACGCGTCACGGCGCGCACGCCTTCCTGGGCAAGAAAGCTCAGATCCTCTTTCTCGCTTTGCGGCGGCGCCTCGGTCAGCACGGCAATCATGCGCTCCATGCCGAAGCTGGTGTCGGTGAAGGCGAGCAGCCCTTCCTTCAGGCCCTGATCGGCCTGCTGATTGATCGGGGCCAGCCGCTCGGCGACGATGTGGGTGATCGAATAGTCGCTGCCGATATACAGCACGTTGATGTCGACGAACTCGTCGGACTCGTTCTTTGACGCAATGTGTACCTGATCGCCCGGCGAAACGCGCGGCACCTTTGACGATTCGATCGGCTCCAGCGCATCGCTGTCCTGGCGCTTGATCAGGAACTGGACGCTGACCTCGTCCGGCCGGTAGTCGGACGCCGCGGCGAGCCGCGACAGGCCGGTGGCGCGGAAGATCGTGGTCAGGGTCTTGGCTGTGTTTTCCGCAAGCTTGTCGCGGCCATCCTGATGGATGACGATGCGTGGCGGCTTGCTGCCGTCCTTCAGGCTGATGTCGCCGGACGCCGGCAGGAACCACAGCGCCGGTTCGTCGCTGGCGTTGGCGGCAGCGCCGTCCATGGATTTTTCGCGCAGCACCGCAAGCCGCAGATCGGCGCTCTTGCCGGGCTCGACCAGCGCGATGTGGAAGCCGGACTTCGGCTTCGCCACCAATTCGTCCAGAACCGAATTGACCAGCTCGGTTTCTTTTTCGAGCCCTGCGGTCGGGGCCGGCTTTGCCACCAGCAGCTTGTAGTCGACTGCGAGTTCGGCAACGCGCGCATAGGCGCCGGCGGGCACCGCCGTCGGCGCAAGCGCCGGCTTGCCGTCGAATTCGACCGGTGCGAGCTGGCTTTCGAGGTTTTTTGCCGATTTCACTTCGAGATAGCCGACGGCGTCGGAGAGCTTCGACAGCGCCGAAGGCAAAATGGCGAGCTTGCTGCCGGGGGTCAGACCCTGCAGCAGCCCGGCGCCGATCGCGACATCGCCGTCCTTGACGGCAATCGGCCATTGCATGACGGCGTCGGTCTTGTCGGTGCCGAACACGCGGGCGTCCAGTTCGCCCTCGAACAGGGGCGTCGGCCTTGTGCGGCCGTCGGCCGAATATTGCTGCAGCACGGCCTGGCCGAGCTGGCGATAGGTGACGTTGGGGTTCTCGGCCAATTTCGACAGGATGGTGAAGGTGAACAGGCCGAAGCGCGGCGCGTCGGGCGTGCCCTTGGGCAGCGGCATTTCCGGCGTCGTCTCGACCGTCTGCGCCGCATAGAAGGCGACCAGCTTGCCCCGGGCGATCGGCTCGGCCCCGGTCGGGGTCAGGTTGAAGGCCGGCTTGCGGCCGCCATTCTCGTCGAAACCGCGCGATGCGCTTGCCGAGATGTCGTCATAGGCCTTCACCGCCGCTGCTCCCGCCGCGTCGTCGCCGCCGACGAGGTCGGCGAACTCGACCTTGCGCTCCAGTTCGTCATCGACTTCCGCGGCGCGCGTCGCGGTGCCGGAATGGCAGCAGTCGAACACCACCCAGACAAAGGCGCCCTTGTCGCGGATGGCGTCGAGTGCGGCGCCGACTTCGTTGTCGACCAGCGCGTTCGGCACGCCCTCTTCGCGGTTGATCCATTTGTCGATATCGGAGGGCAGGAAAATCTCGTCGAGGCCGTCGGTCTCGTCGCCGGCCTTGGCCTGCGGCTGCTGGGCGCCGTGGCCGGAGAGGTGCAGATAGACGAAATCGTCGCGTTGCACCTTGCCGGCGAGGTCGGCAAGAGCGGCCTTGATCGCCGCATGCGTCGGCGGGCCGTTGGCGCCTTCGACGTCCTTGGCGAGCAGGATCACGTTCTCGGCCGAGAATTTCACCGGATCGGGCGTGTTCTTCAGGAGATAGTCGCGCACTAGGCCGGCATCGTTCTTCGGCCCGATCAGCCAGTTCTTCTGCGGCAGGTTCGGATAGTCGGTGCAGGCAACCAGCAGCGCGTGATAGGTGCGCGAGGCGGCGAGAGCGCGGAACGAGACAGTACCGGCAGCCACAAGCGCCGACGTGCCGACGAGCAGCGTCCGTCGTGTCAGTTTGATCATAATTGCTTCCCCAAGCCCGATCGAATTTGCAAGTGCGGCACCTTTCGTCGCGAATTTTGTCAGTATTTTGAATGTGGTCGGTGCCGTCAATCGGCGGTGGTGGTCATGGTGTCGATGGCGATAACGGAAACAGTGGCAAAAAGCCGGCTTCATCGCTATCTCAAGAGAATTGAGACCGTCGCATGGCAGAAATGATTTGCGAGCGGCGCTGGATCAAACAGATAGAACATGATGTCGTCCGAGAACCGCTTCACACTTTTCGGCATCATGCTCTAAACGATCGGAAACGGGATCATGGCGGCAAGGGATGTGCTGACGAAGAATCAGCTGAGCGTGCTCGAGAAGCTTGAGGCCGCCAGCGGACCGCTCAGCGCCTATACGCTTCTCGACCAGCTGCGCGAGCGCGGTTTCCGCGCGCCGCTACAGGTTTACCGGGCGCTCGACAGCCTGGTGAAGTCAGGCTTCGTGCACCGGTTGGAAAGCCTCAACTCCTTCGTCGCCTGCGCCGAACCGCACGACCATACGCATTCGATGACGGCCTTCGCTATCTGCGACACATGCGGGCAGGTGATGGAAATGTCGGACCATGACGTCGACCATCGGCTGGACGAATGGGTGCGCTCGACCGGGTTTGCCGCCAAGAAGGCGGTGATCGAGTTTCGGGGGACGTGTGCCAAGTGCCTGGCTGAGGCTGCCTAACTTTTCGACGCTGGCGGGACAGCACCCCCTCTGTCCTGCCGGACATCTTCCCCGCAAGGGGGGAGATTGGCAGTTCAAGCGCTGCGCCCATTGCAGCAACGTCGTAGATTGGCGAAACCGGAAGTGGCGGCTGATCTCCTCCCTTGCGGGGGAGATGCCCGGCAGGGCAGAGGGGGGTGTGAAGGATCGAGGCGTATCCGGCGCTAATGCGCCTCGTCCCAGTTGTTCGCTGCGCGGGCATCGACATGCAGCGGCACCGACATCGAGATGGCCGGCATCGGCGCGTTCTCCATCACCCTGCGCACCACGGGGATCGTCGCCTCGACTTCCGCTTCAACCGTCTCGAAGATCAATTCGTCATGCACCTGTAAGAGCATGCGGGCGGACAGGCCGGCCTTCTCCAGCGCCTCGTCCATATGCACCATGGCGCGACGGATAATGTCGGCGGCGGTGCCTTGCAGCCTGGCGTTGATCGAGGCGCGCTCGTTGAACGCGCGGATCGACGGGTTTGACGACCGGATCTCAGGATAGTGGATGCGGCGGCCGAAGATGGTTTCGACGAAGCCATGTTCGCGCGCATAGGCCTTTGTTGCCTCGATATAGTCGCGGATGCCGGGGAAACGCTCGAAGTACTTCTTGATGTAGGCGCCGGCCTCCTCGCGCGGGATCGACAGCTGGTTGGCGAGCCCAAAGGCCGAGATGCCGTAGATGATGCCGAAATTGATCGCCTTGGCGCGGCGGCGCACTTCGGAAGGCATGCCTTCGACCGGCACGTTGAACATTTCCGAGGCGGTGATGGCGTGGATGTCGGCGCCATCGGCGAAGGCCTGCTTCAACTGCGGGATCTCGGCGACGTGGGCAAGCACGCGCAGTTCGATCTGGCTGTAGTCGGCCGAGACCAGTTTCTGGCCCTTGTCGGCGATGAAGGCCGTCCTGATCTTGCGTCCCTCCGCGGTGCGCACCGGGATGTTCTGCAGATTGGGATCGGAGGAGGACAGCCGGCCCGTCGTCGTTGCGGCCAGCGCATAAGATGTGTGCACGCGCCTGGTGTCGGGATGGATGAAGCCGGGCAGCGCGTCGGTGTAGGTCGATTTCAGCTTGGTCAGCTGACGCCAGTCGACGATCTTGCGCGGCAGTTCGTGGCCTTCGGCGGCGAGATCCTCCAGAAGCTGCGCGGAAGTCGACCATTGCCCGGTCTTGGTCTTGGAGCCGCCGGGCAGGCCCATGCGGCCGAACAGGATGTCGCCCAGCTGCTTTGGCGACCCGATGTTGATGCGCTCGCCGACAAGGCCGTAGATTTCCTCTTCCAGCCGTGCGGCGCCTTGCGCCAGCTCGCCGGAGAGCCGCGACAGGATCTGGCGGTCGACCGAGATGCCGCGCTGCTCCATCCGCGCCAGCACCGGCACCAGCGGCCGCTCCAGCCGCTCATAGACCGAGACGAGGCCCTTGGCGGCAAGTCGGGGCTTCAGCACCTGCCATAGCCGCAGCGCCACGTCGGCATGGCCGGCGGCGTAGGTGGTCGCCCGGTCGATGTCGACCTGGTCGAAGCCGACCGAGCTTCTGCCGGAACCCGCGAGATCCTTGAGCGGCGTCGTGGCATGGCCGAGCCATTTGTCGGCAAGCGAGGACAAAGTGTGGTGGCCGGTGCCGGCGTCGAGCACATAGGAAATCAACATCGTGTCGTCGAAGGGTGCGATATCGATGCCGTGGCGGCTCATGACGACGATGTCGTATTTGGCGTCCTGGGCGATCTTGAGGACCGATTTGTCTTCCAGCAGCGGCTTCAGAAGCGCCAGCGCCTCGCGGACCGGAATCTGGTTCTCCAGCGTACCGCCACCGAGCAGGTCGCCGGCGCCGCTCTTGTGGGCGAGCGGCACATAGGCGGCGCGGCCGGGGCCGATCGCCAGAGAGAAACCGATGAGGTCGGCCAGCATCGGATCGGAAGACGTGGTTTCGGTGTCGAAGGCGACGATGCCGGTCTCCTTGGCCTGGGCCAGCCAGGTCTTGAGCGTCGCCGTGTCGCGGATGGCGACATAGGCGGCGGGATCGATTTTGGCCGCAGCGGCCGTTTCCAGGCGAAGTGCGGCAAGCAGCGAAGGGGCGTCGCCGGCCCTGGCGGTTTCGGTTTTGGCTTCATCCTGTGTTGCCGCAGGCGCCGCTATGCCGGAACCGACATCGGGGCCGTGCGCGGTGTCGGCGCGCTCGACGGTGACGGCGACAGCCTGCACATCGCCGGCTTCGGTGCTGGTCGCTTCAGCAACGCGCCGGGTCAGCGAGGTGAATTCCATGGTCTTGAGGAAGCCGATCAGCTTCGGCCCGTCCGGCGCGTGCAACACGAAATCGTCGAGCCCGTCGGTCACCGGCACGTCGTTCTTCAGCGTCACCAGCTGGCGCGATATGCGCGCCTTGTCGGCATTGGCGATGATGGATTCGCGCCTTTTTTCCTGCTTGATCTCGCTGGCCCTTGCGAGCAACCCGTCAAGGTCGCCGAACTGTTCCAGCAATTGCGCCGCCGTCTTCGGCCCGATGCCGGGTACGCCCGGCACATTGTCGACGGAGTCGCCGGTCAGCGCCTGCAGGTCGATCATCTTTTCCGGCGGCACGCCCCATTTCTCGATGACTTCGGGGATGCCGATCTGGCGGTCCTTCATCGGGTCGTACATGCCGACCGTGGGTCCGACCAGCTGCATCAGATCCTTGTCGGAGGAGATGATAGTGGTGTCGCCGCCGGCCTCGCACGCCAGCCTGGCATAAGTGGCGATGAGGTCGTCGGCCTCGTAGCCTTCGATCTCGATGCAAGGCAGGTTGAAGGCCACGGTTGCCTGGCGGATCAGACCGAATTGCGGGATCAGGTCTTCGGGCGGCGCGTTGCGGTTTGCCTTGTATTCCGGGTAGAGATCGTTGCGGAAGGTTTTCGACGAATAATCGAAAATGACCGCTAAATGCGTCGGCACAATGCCTACATCGGTGTTGCGGGCGTCCTGCATCAGCTTCCACAACATGTTGCAGAAGCCGGAGACCGCGCCGACCGGTAGCCCATCGGATTTGCGGGTTAGCGGCGGCAGCGCATGATAGGCGCGAAAGATGTAACCGGAGCCGTCGATAAGGAAGAGATGATCGCCTTTTTTCATGCCGGCAGGGATAGCGCGGCGGGACGGCGCGGTCCATGGCAAAGGCGGGCTTCCAACAGGTGTTGCGGCGACATCCTGACAGAGCCTGCCTGCCGATAGGCCCTGCTGCTGTTTGCCTCGGCGCTCACGGCGATGTTACAAAAGTGTAATTTTTGTGCCCTTGAAACGCCACGATCCGAGACACAAATAAAGGTCATCGGCAGTTTTCGCCGAGTCCGGAGCAAGGCCCGTCCCCCGCCTATCCCGGACAATTGCGGCAGCCTATCCCCCCTCTCCGGGCTGCCGCATCGTTTCGAGTAAAAGACCGCCGTGGTTCCCCTCCACCACGGCGGTTCTTTTTTGCCTTCTGACAAGTGTTTACGGTCCGTGGTCCAACGATCGCGGGCTTTTCGTTTTGATGCGCTGCCTTTACGGTCCCGGCACCGAAAAGAAAGGCCCGCAGTAATGTCCACCATTTCCTCCGTCCTAGACCGTCTCGACAAAAATCTCGACCATAGCCTGGAGCGCCTGTTCGGCCTGCTTCGCATCAAGTCGATCTCGACCGATTCCGACTATGCCGCCGACTGCCGCAAGGCCGCGGAGTGGCTGGTGGCGGACCTCAAGCTGATCGGCTTCGACGCTTCGGTGCGCGACACGCCGGGACACCCGATGGTGGTTGCGCACCATGAAGGTCCCGCCGGTTCGCCGCATGTGCTGTTTTACGGCCATTACGACGTGCAGCCGGTCGATCCGATCGAGCTTTGGGAGAACGACCCGTTTGCGCCGGCGGTCAAGGAGATCGAGCCCGGTCACAAGGTAATCACCGGCCGTGGCTCGGCCGACGACAAGGGGCAGCTGATGACCTTCGTCGAGGCCTGCCGCGCCTGGAAGCAGGTGCATGGCAATCTGCCCTGCCGCATCACCATCCTGTTCGAGGGCGAGGAGGAGTCCGGTTCGCCGTCGCTCAAGCCGTTCCTCGAGGCCAATGCCGATGAGCTCAAGGCCGATTTCGCTCTGGTCTGCGACACCGGCATGTGGGACCGCGAAACGCCGTCGATCTGCGTTTCGCTGCGCGGAATGGTCGGCGAGGAGGTCACGGTCAAGGCTGCCGATCGCGACCTGCATTCGGGCCTCTATGGCGGCGCCGCCGCCAACCCGATCCGCATCCTGGCGAAAATCCTCGCCGACATCCATGACGAGAACGGCCACATCACCATTCCCGGCTTCTATGACGGGGTCGAGGAAACGCCGTCGCAGATCCTGAAATCATGGGAAACTCTGGGCGAGACCGCCGAAACCTTCCTCGGACCGATCGGCCTCTCGATCCCGTCGGGCGAAAAAGGCCGCTCGGTGATGGAACTGACCTGGGCGCGGCCGGCGGCCGAGTTCAACGGCATCATCGGCGGCTATACCGGCAAGGGGTTCAAGACGGTGATCGCGGCGGAAGCGTCGTCCAAAATCTCCTTCCGCCTCGTCCACAAGCAGGACCCCGAGAAGATCCGCGCCGCTTTCCGGAAATTCGTCAAGGCGCGCATTCCCGGGGACTGTTCGGTCGAATTCCACCCGCATGGCGGCGGGTCGGCAATTCAGCTTTCCTACGACTCGCCATTCCTGGCCAAGGCCAAGACTGCGCTGTCGGATGAATGGCCGAAGCCAGCGGTGACGACGGGCAGCGGCGGCTCGATACCGGTGGTCGGCGACTTCCAGACCTATCTCGGCATGGAATCGCTGCTGGTCGGGTTCGGCCTCGACGACGACCGCATCCACTCGCCCAACGAGAAATACGAGCTGACCTCCTTCCACAAGGGCCAGCGCTCCTGGGCGCGCATTCTCGATGCGCTGACGCGCTGAGGAGGCTGGGAAGTTTTCTTGTTGATTTTTCAGCGGATCGCGGCGAGGACGAGTTACGCCGCGATCCGGAGACAACTATGCCCGACATCCGCTTCCACAAGAACGATCTGCCCGACCTCGCCCACTACAATGTCGACGCGGTGGCCATCGATACCGAGACGCTGGGGTTGAACCCGCACCGCGACCGGCTGTGCGTGGTGCAGATCTCGCCCGGCGATGGCTCGGCCGACGTGATCCAGATCGCGCCCGGCCAGAAGAAAGCGCCGAACCTCGTCAGCCTGCTCCGCAACCGCGGCATATCGAAACTGTTCCACTACGGCCGTTTCGACCTCGCCGTGCTCTACAACGCCTTCGGCGTCATGCCGGAGCCGGTGTTCTGCACCAAGATCGCCTCGCGGCTGACCCGCACTTATACCGACCGGCACGGCTTGAAGGACATCTGCTTCGAACTGCTTGGCGTCGGCCTGTCGAAGGCGCAGCAATCGTCGGACTGGGCGGCCGAGACCCTGTCGCCCGAACAGCTCGAATATGCCGCTTCCGACGTTCTCTATCTGCACCGTCTGCGCGAGGTGCTGGCTGGACGCCTGGCGCGGGACGGGCGCACCAAGGAAGCCGACGCCTGCTTCCGCTTCCTGCCGACGCGTGCCAAGCTCGATTTGATGGGTTGGGACGAAGAGGATATTTTTGCCCACAGCTGATGGCCTTCGGATAACGCTTCCGGCAGCCTTGCAACCAGACACGCGTCGTGGCGTTCTGTCGACTCAATGAGGGGGATGACGTGGCAGACCGCAAACCGATAGCGACCGCCCCGACGGATGGATCCAAGGTCACTGTTCTGTGGAAGGACGGCGCCGGCGTCGTCAGCGAATCCGTCGGGCAATATCGCGACGGCGCCTGGTGGGTCTACACCGACAGCGATACCCAGAAAAAGGTCGACCCGACCAGCTGGCGGCCAGTCTCCAGCGACGATGACGACGATCAATGAGCGCCGCTGGCGGGTGCAACTGCTTTCGCATAGCCTGAAGTCGTTGATATCGAGGCCGATTCGGGGCCTTCCGCTCCGTAGCCTCTCTTCCTGGAGGAACGCGTCATGGGCATCGAAAGCCTTCTCATCTTCATCATAATCGGCGCCATTGCCGGCTGGCTCGCCGGCCTCATCGTCTCGGGCTTCGGCTTCGGCCTCATCGGCAACATCATCGTCGGCATTATCGGCGCCCTGATCGCCGGCTGGCTATTTCCAAGGCTCGGTTTCGCTATCGGCGGCGGCATTCTGGCTGCCATCATCAACGCCACGATCGGCGCCGTCATCCTGCTGGTGCTGGTCAAGGTTCTGAAGCGAGCTTGACGCTCTAAGTTTCATTCAACGCAATTCCTCAGGAGAAAGCCTGTGCTTTCCTGGAATTGCTGCCAAAGGAGCGCGCCGTGAAACAGAACACTCTCTATCTCCTTGTCGGCGCGCTCGTTGTCGTGGTCATCGCGCTCGGTGCATATGTCTATCACGAATAGACCAAGCCCAAGGGCGTCGAACTGAAGATCGACGACAAGGGCATTTCGATCCAGCAGAATTGAAATATTCGGGGTAGCCAGGGCCTCTGCCTTTTGCGGCAGACAGGCCGCGAGGATGCGGCTTTCGGACCCAGTTGGCGGCAGCGGATTTTAGAAATTCTTAAGGAATTTCAGAAGGGTGCATAAACCCTGCTTTAACGCGCCCTTAACACTAAGCCGTTGAATTTGTTTGAAGTCGTTACCGTTGGTTCCGATCGTTCGGGGCGTTGGGGAGAGAAATGCAATGGAAAACTACAATCCAATGGAATCCGCGATGGAGCGCGCTGTGCGAAATGAACTCAAGAACGAGGCGAGCTATTCGCGACCAACCGAGGGGCGGGATTTTCGTGTTGGCACAACCAAAACTTACGTTGAGACTTTGAACGGGATAACTGTAGGGTCATTCGGTGCGAGGTTCCGAGCAGCTGAAACCACCCCTTTTACGTCGCCAGCGTGAAGAACATCGATTGGTCTTTGTTCCTTAAGCAGAACGTTTGGGGATATGAGCCATTCCCATGCTTGACGTGGACTACCAACGACCGAGATTACCTCAGCGATGCCAGGAACGGGCCGTCCATCAGCAAACTGCCTTAAAGGGAATACGGGCTTGCTGCTGCTCCTGGTATTTAGAGCGACGGCTTCATTTCGTTTCTGCCAACGATATAATGTGGAGCGCGGAATTCCGAAGAAACGCTCGATCTCCGTTGGGCCAGCCACCGGGCCGGCCCAATCGTCCGCCAGTTTCAGAGTTGCTGTCTGTTCGGAACGGCTGGCTTTGAGACGAACGAGGCGCCTAGAAACTTGTCCCAAGGCGATCTGTGTCAACTCGGTCGCAAACTCAGTCGCGTAATTCGGAACGTCTTCCTCAATGGTTTTGAAGGCCCTCTGAATAGCGTCTGGCTGACATACTATCTGGGATACGATGATGGCCGCTATCTCAGCCGCAGCCCTCATCGCCGGCAGGCGAATCTTCGGTCCATCCGTTTGGAGCACGCTTTCAATGGCTAGATAGAGGGTCTCCTGCAGGCCTTCGCGGCTTTCAAGCTTTTCCCTGTGCCGCAGTTTGGAAAAACGTCTTCTGGTTGTCATTGCGCTCTCGATTCTGTTGTTAGACAAGGCATCCCACCGCCATACAAAGATCATAAAAGCGGGCCGAGCAACGCCAATTCGTTACCAAATTGTTGCTCGCAGGGCGAAAACGTGACGTTTCTGCAACACGCGCCGCGGATAGCGGTAAGAGGCGTCCTTCGAATTGACGATCTGGGTTGATCATCAAAACCTCATGGATAATGTTGACTTCGAAGGAGCGGCGCGGTGCGCACTTTTTCGGTAGTGGGGATGGGGCAGGGAACGCTGTCCTTCAGCAAAGAATACCCAGACCCGTTTTTTAACTTTTGACTGGAGGTCAGAAAATGAACATTAAGAGCCTTCTTCTCGGCTCCGCTGCGGCCCTGATCGCAGTTTCCGGTGCGCGCGCCGCCGACGCCGTCGTCGTCGCCGAGCCGGAACCGGCTGAATACGTCAAGATTTGCGACGTTTACGGCTCGGGCTACTTCTACATCCCCGGCACCGAAACCTGCCTGCGCATCGGCGGCTATGTCCGTTACGACATCGGCGTGGGTGATGTCGGTTCGTTCGACGGTGCGACGTCCGCTGACGTTGAGGACGGCGGCAGCAATGACACCTACTTCAAGAAGGCCCGCTTCTCGCTGAAGACCTGGACCGGCCAGGAAACCGAGCTCGGCACCTTGAAGACCTACACCGAGACCCGCTTCAACTTCCAGAACAACAACCGTGATGCGGGCGCGCTTGGTGACGTAAATCCTGCCGGCAACACCGGTGCTTCGCTGAACTTCGCCTGGATCCAGCTTGGTGGTCTGCGCGTCGGTAAGGACGAATCGGCGTTCAACACGTTCATCGGCTACGCCGGCAACGTCATCCAGGATACGCTCGTTCCCTACGGTGATTTCGACACCAACGTCATCCAGTACTACTTCGACGCAGGCAACGGCTTCTCGGCCGTGATCTCGCTCGAAGAAGGTTCGGGCGGCGGCACGGTAGATCTTGCCGGCAACGGCGTCTACGGCGTGGGCACTATCGACAGCTACGTTCCGCATGTCGTCGGCGGTCTGAAGTACACGCAGGGCTGGGGCGCCATCACCGGCGTGCTCGCTTATGACAGCAACTATGAAGAAGTCTCCGGCAAGGTTCGTTTGGACATCACCCCGATGCAGAACCTGTCGCTCTTCATCATGGGCGGCTACGGCACCGACGACAACCTGACGGATACGGGCTACGCGTTCCCGGCCGGCGGCCGCGGCTTCTATAAGCCGTGGGATGGCAACTGGGCAGTCTGGGGTGGTGGCACCTACACCATCAACGAGAAGACCTCGTTCAACGCTCAGGTTTCGTATGACGAAGGTGAAAACCTCGGCATCGCAGCCAACATCGCCTACGACGTCGTTCCCGGGTTCACGATCACTGCCGAAGTTGACTACGTCAATGCAGGCAGCATCGGTGAAGACGGTGGCACCCTGAACCACAACTGGACCGGTATCACTGATGGCGACGACGCCATCGGCGGCATGCTCCGCTTCCAGCGCTCGTTCTGATAGCGCGCTTGATTGGAAAATGGAACCCGGCGGGCAACCGCCGGGTTTTCATTTTGTCAGACCTTACCCACGTCCCATTGGGTGCAGAAGTCGCTGTAGCTTGCGGCGTTATGGAGAGGTGGCCGAGTGGTCGAAGGCGCTCCCCTGCTAAGGGAGTAGAGGTCAAAAGCTTCTCGTGGGTTCGAATCCCATCCTCTCCGCCAATTGCCCTTCTGAGAGACGTTTTGTCCGGGCTATGCCCGGTCTCGCGCACCTCACCGCCGCATCCCTCTAAGAGCAGTTCGAAGAGGCTTTCGACCTCGCCAGCGATTTCATGAGGGGCGATGCCGGCCTTCTCTGCCGCTGTTATCAACTGGATGGCCTTGGCTTCCCACGGGCTCGCTGAACTGAATACGCCCGCCGGGCGCGATATAGCGGCCTCGGTCAGTCAGCCAAGCCGGCGTCGCGGTGCACGATAGCACCGAGAATCGCGGCGTACACGCTGCCGACTTCCTCTGCGCAGGATATGCCCAGCTTGTCCGCGCGGTCTTCCTTCGCTTGCTCGGCCAGGTCGCTGATGCCAAGCGCGATTGTCTGCTGCGGATGGAAGGACGCTGACTGTAAAAGCCCGCCCAACCTTTCGGCGGGCGGGCTTGCACTGTCGGAACTGGAGAGTGTCATGTCGACAGCCGCGACAGGTCGGAAAGGGGTCGCTGGTTAACGGCGCGAGATCAGCAGGCAAGCCGGCGCAGGTCACGATCATAGGTATCTTCGTTGCTAAGCACTTCGACGCAGCGCTTCTTCATCCGAGTGACCTGGGCGTTCGACATATCGCCGACAACGCTAGCCAGATTCGGGTTGCTCGGAGCGGTCGGGTTGCTGGGGTTGGCGGCTGGATTGGCTCCAACGCCGACATTTACTTCGGTACCGACCCCGGTGACGACACCGTCATTGGCGCCGCCGGTGCCGATGGAAGCAGTCGCTCCGCCATGACTGCCGCTTTTGGTGCGATGTCTTTCACCAACTGAGAAGACCAAACTGACGGAACTTTTGCCGTGGAATGGTGTTCGTTCGAGCATGACGAGAATAGCCGACCTCGGACCGCCTAAGCCCGGTAAGCCACATGATCCTCACTTGCAAGAGCATTTCCATGTCTGCCCCATCTGCGGCCAGCAGGTCGACCGGCGCGACTTCCGCCAGGTCATGTGGCACCAGCAACCAGATCACGAGCCCCTGGAGTTCGACCAATGAGTGCCAGCCGCCCGTGGCTCATTGATTGCCGCGTCGATGCGTTTGCCGAAAATGTCGGCCATAGAGCGTGAATAGGTGGCGGTGAGGTGGTCACCGTCACGCCAGACATACACGTTGCCGATAACAGCGGCGCAGATGTTGCCTGGGCACACGATGTCGCTGAAGTCGACGAGGGGCACATGCGGGTAGAGGCGGTGAGCAACGACCAGCGGATCACGATCACGTTCCGATTTATATGGAACGGAGCAGCGACGGTCCCGAGCCATGCATCGCTCCGGGTTCGTTCCCCAAGCTGGTGTGTCGGCTATTACCACCACCTTAATGCCCAATGCCTCGATGTTGCGCCATAGCTGCACCAACGTATCGCTCACGGGCAGCTGGCTTCCGTCGTCGGGATAAGCACGTAAAACGTCTCTCTGTCCGAAAATGATGATGTCTGGCCTTTGTTGTTGAAAAATTCGCAGCATATGCTGGCCCCAGGTCAGGCAATCTGGAAACGGACGGTCGCTGTCAGACACCATGATCATGGCGGGGAACAGCGGGCAACCGGGCTTGGTAAAACTCTCCGCATTCCACCCTCGATCCGACGCGGTCACCTGAAACGCCGGAAGCCAGTGTTCTGCGTGCGAATCGCCAACCAGGAACACCTTGAGCCGCCCATTTGGATCGCCAACCTGGCAACCGACAGGTTCGCTGTTTTCGCGAGGCGGGCGGCAGCTGTCCGTTTGTGGCTTATCCTGCTTTATTGTCGGTAGCGAAGGAGCATAGGCCGCTACGGTCGGCACCGGCTTGTTGGAGAACAACGACCTAGCCCCTGGATAGTCGTCGGGGTTGTTCGAGATCAACGCTTCTTGCCGGGCAATTTCTATTGAGACAGCGCAAAATGCGATTAGAGGCACCAGGGGAACCGGGGCGAAAACGGTCAGGCACTCGATCAGTCGGGGGCGTGATGGCAACGATGCGCGGAAGCGGAAACGGTCCTCGACCTGGACCTTTGTGACGGCGGCCAGACCGACGCTTGCCGTAAGGATGGCCACGCCTCCCCAAAAGCCCATCGTTTCGCCACTTTGCTGTGTGGAAAAGACGATGATCGGCCAATGCCAAAGATAGAGCGAGTAAGAGATGTCGCCGAGGAATTGGAACGGTCGTGACTTGAGCAAAGCAAAGGCGCTGAACGACAACCGGCTTTGACCGGAGACGATCACCAGCGCGGCCGCTACCGTCGGCAACAGCGCCGCGTAGCCGGGGAAGGGTGTCTTGGCCGAGAACAGAAAGGCAGCCGCGAGGATTGAAGCTATGCCGGCAAGGCCCAGCACCCGCCGGGTTCGTTCGCTGAACCACATTTCCGCAGACGAAAGGCACAGCAGAGCGCCGAGCGCCAGCTCCCAGATACGAGTGTGAGTGACGAAATACGCCCGCGCCGGGTCAACAAGGGTGAGCCATACGGAGGTGGCAAGCGAGGCGATGAAGATTGCGCCTAGCACGGTGACCAGCAAGGGCCGCCAAGGCCTGCGGGCCTTTCGTGAAAGCCACAGGACGCCGATGATCAGCCCCGGCCAGACAACGTAGAATTGTTCTTCGATCGACAGCGACCAGTAATGTTGGACCGGACTCGGCGCGCTCGTCATCGCCAGGTAATCAATCGCCTTCGCGGCGAGCCGCCAGTTCTCCAATTGGAGGGCGCTGTGCACTAGTTCGTTTGTGCCGTCCCTCCAAAGGGCCGAGGGTAGATAGAGCGGGGTCGCCAAGCCCACCACCAGAAGCACAAGCATCGCGGCAGGCAACAGGCGCCGCGCCCGGCGAATATAGAAACCAAGTAGGCCAATTCTTCCGGTGTCCTCCACCTCCCGCAGCAAGACGCCGGTGATCAAGAACCCAGAAATCACAAAAAACACGTCAACGCCCACATAGCCGCCGGGGACCAGCCACGGCCAGACGTGGAACAAAGCGACTGAGCAGACAGCGATAGCACGCAGCCCCTGAATCTCAGGCCGGAAACTGGACTTGCTCAAATACTTGCTGCCGGTTGCTGCTAGGCTCGCGCTTACACAGAGTGAAACGTACGTGAGGGTATGGAACAAGTAGCCCAATAACAACCTCAGTACTCAATTTCGCATCAGCTGGGGGGGCGAGAAAAGCGAAAAGCCCGCCCCGGCGCGAAGCCGAGACGGGCGAGTAGGAAGGTCAGAAAGTCAGAAAGTCAGAAGGATACCGTCGTCAGGGCGCCGGCGGCACGCGATGCTCCGCCCGGTCAAGCCGCTCGAGGATGTCGCGGATTATATCCCGCTGATTGTAGACGCTGGCGGTTGCGGCCTTCATCTCATCGATCTGGCGCTGCTCATCGGCGAAGCGCTGATCGTAGTTTTGCCAGACGCGCTCATGTTCGGCGCGCGGAACCAGGCCGCTGCGGATGTCGGCAATGGCAGCCTCAGTGCGCAGGCGGTCTTCCGCCCCACGATCCGTTCGCCATTTCATCTCGGCTTGCGTGACCATCTTGTCGACAACGACGCTCAGCGCGCCCTTGACATCGCTGACATTTTCACGGATCGGGGCCAGAGCTTGGCTGCCTACGGCCAGCAGGATAGCGAACGAGACGCCGATCGCCGACCAGATGACAGGCCATTGCGTCTTGGAGCTCCCGCGCAACTCGGTTGCCAGCGAATTCACCGCGCCTTCGATGTTGCGAAAGCCGGTGTTCATGTTGGACCGCAGATCCACGATGTCGCGGCCCTGGTTCTCCACCCGCTCGCTGAGACGGGCATATGACGCCAAGGGGTCGAAAGGGACTGACTGTCCGTTGTTCATGTCATCCGCCATTCTGTTCGCCCCACCCACGCACTGCTTACGGCCGCCAGCCGCAAAGCTTTTGACCTTTTTCGTTGTGGGCCAAGACCTGGCTCACCTCGCCGTCTGAGAGCGCTGCGATGGCCTCGGCGGATAGGCGGATCGGGTGCTCCACCGCGCAAAATGAGCCGCCAGCCGTCGCGCAGCCGGCAATCGCGATGAGCACCGCAAGGGCTATTGCTTTGGTGACCATTTGCCCAGCCTCTCCCGGTTGACGCCCGGCGCGCGGCCGGCGACGGCATCATCGATCTTGTCGGCTTCGGTTGCGGCCACGGCATTGTCTGCTGTCTGCTTGTTGCGCTCGGCCTTTGCGCCGGCGAGTCGCTGTTGAAAGCCGAACCCAAGCGCGCCGATGATGGCCGCCCCGATTGCAAGGACGGTCGGGTTGCTCAGGAACCATGCGATGACCGCACTCATAGCGGCCACCAAAACCAGACGGCAAAGGCGGCGATGATAGCCAGGCTGACAGCGCCGACAGTGCGCAGCAGGCGATCGAACGCCGGGATGAGCAGTTCGCGGAAGCCTTCCATCACTCGGCCACCTCAGCCTTGATCTGACGCACCGCTGCGACGATCTGCGAGCGCAGCAAGAGCAAGATCAGGAGGAACACCAGCAGCACGACGCCACCGGCGAGAACCGCCTGCCAATCCATGCCGCCGAGCCAGCCGAGCCCGATGGCGCCGGAACCGAAGAGGCCGGTGAGCCAGGACAGGAAGCCGGATTTCTCCTTGACCTTCTGCTCCACCTTTTCAGGAACGACAGGTTTCGGGACTTCGACGGGCACTTCAACCCTGATCGGCGGCGGCGCATCGGGCAGAGCGGCCATCTTTATGGCTTCATCCCGCACTGAGGACACGCGGGACGACCAACCCTTGCCGAAAGTCTTCCATGTCGGCAGACGCTTCAGGAAGGCCATACGCTGGTCGCAGACCTCGTCCACCACGGTAGCGCGCATCATGCCCTTCAGCTTGACCAGCGTGTCAGGGCCGATCTTCCCATCCTGCTTGGCGCCTACGACCGCCTGAAGGCACTTTGCAGCACGTCCCGGCCCGGAGTTCACCGCATAGTCAAACAGCGCGTAATCGACGCCACCTGGCAACTGAGCGCCGGCCACTGCGTCCCAATAGAAGCGGCGATAGACCGTCGCGACTTGGTCATCGCTGATCTTGCGCAGATCGGCTTTGCTGGCATCGGCCTTCACATAGCGGCGGAAGTTGGCCAGCGTCACGCCTTTCATGGTCGCGCCGCCAGGGTCGGCCGGATTGTCCGACCAGAGCCCTTCCGATTTGAGAACGAGCGAGAGCGCCCGCGCGAAATTGCGGTCCATGTGTAAGCCTCTTGAGGTTGCATTTGAAAGAAGGTAACCGCTATTTGGCGGTCAGGGCGGGATGTCTAAATGTCAGTATTCTCTAAGTGGTTCAAAGACGCGCGCGCGAAACTGCCCGATAATGTGTCGGTCGGCCGCCACACCTATGGCGTCACTTGGCGGAAGGTGCTTTTTCCGACTAATGAAGCCCCTCTAAATGTGGGAAGCTTCTGCTCTGTTGCTGGCCAAGTCCTGTTCATGTGCACCGGCCAACACCAAACCAAGAGTGCCACTTCATTCCCGATCTATAGCCGCGTCCTGAAGCAGCCTGAGCCTTTACCCAACGCTGGGAAGCCTGGGGGCATCACGATCGGCAACGATGTTTGGATTGGCCACGGTGCGATCATATTGCCAGGCGTGACAGTCGGCGACGGCGCTGTTGTGGGTGCCGGCTCCGTCGTCGCCAAGTCTGTCGAGCCCTATGCGATAGTGGCCGGCAATCGCGCGCAAGTTGTCCGCAGCCGGTTCCCTGCTGATACCGTTGTGCAATTGCTGGAAATACAGTGGTGGTTGTGGGACGACGATAAGATCAAGAGCGAGGCAGCTACTCTCAGCGGTCCGATCGAGACTTTCATTGCAAAGCACGCCACTCGATGAGGGACGTTTTCGGTTATATCGCGTATGGCGAAAACGAATTGTACCATCGCGGCGCGTTGCTGAGCGCACTCAAGCTTTTGTATCATTGTCCAGAAGCAAAGATCATTGTTGCGACGGACAGGCCCGAATTGTTTATCGACTATCCCATGGAGACGTTGCTTCTGACTGACATGCAGAAAGAGGCTTGGTCCTTCAGCGGTCAATATCATTTTGGCATCAAGGCACGGGCGCTGATCAAACTGCTGAGGATGACCGACCGCCTCATCTTCATGGACTCAGACCACTACCCAGCAGGATTTCTATCCCTTGGCTTCGAAAGCATTTCGCCTAAGCATTCAGTGATGCGACGCCTAGAGAAACCCCACAAATGGACGCCTGTGCTGGAAGGGGAAGGCCTTCGGATCGGCGAACATGTTATCACGGGCCGCGAACCTATGTGGCAAAGTGGCATTCTCGGAGTGCATCGAGACAATCTTCCCGCTCTGATGGACGCGTATCCACCGATGCTTGCTGTCCATCAGATATCGAAAATTGACGCTGCGGAGCAGTTCTGCATCGGCATAGCCTTGTCCTTGGGGGGGCGGACGATCAGCCCGCATAAGCTCAAGATCAGGGACTATAATACGCGAGGGAAGAAGGCGTTCGCAGAACCTCGTGTACATCGCTTCTTCGATGCATACGCTGCCGAGCCCGTTGCACGGCAAATCGTCGAAGCTGGCCGATATCGAGTGTGGCGGACGCCGGTGGATATCATTCGCCAAAAACTCAAGGCGCGAGGATGACTGCAGGATCAAGCCCAAGAGCACGGACTAGCCCGACTGCGTCAGGATCGTCGCTGTAAACTTCCGGCCGATCCGGCGCGAACCAGCGGGCAAAATAGATTGGGTTGCCCGCCAGGGCGGCATAGGCCTGCGACATCTTGCCAGCCTCAATAATCCGAGCCTGCACAACCGATTTTGGCACCATGCGACGCTCACCAGGCGGCGCGCTCCACGCTTTGCCATCCCAGAGTTGGCGGGCATCTGCCGGGGCCTCCAAGACCTCAATGCCATTTTGAGGCAGATCGACGTTTTCACCGTCAAAGCCGCCGAGATAGACGCCATCCGCGTCGACGAAGAATTTGGTCATATCTGCCGATCCCTTTACTCAGAATTTGTCATTGGTGTATGCCTTCGCCAAGCATGGTTTTTCGCCGTGAGGCAGAGATGTTTTATTTGGGGTTGGCGGTCGGCTTTGCGTTGGGCATCGTGGCAATGTCAGCTGCCGTTTATTATTGGACGCACCATGATGATTTTGAGATCAGGCGGGGGGAAGAGCGTTAGCAGCATAGGCCTTCCGCCGGCTAGCGGCGCACGCCTTGAGCTTTGGCGAAGTATTTTGTCATGGGAAACCTCCGGTTTGGGCATTGCCGCCCGTCCGGAAACTTTACGGAAGCGTTTCGCCGTCAAGAACGCGCTGGTAGAGGGCCAGGTAGGCTTTAGTGGTCTTTTCGATTGGGAATCGGTCAGCAGCCGATTCGCGGCAGCGGAGTGCGGACATCCCGCTGATCTCGTTCAGGCCGGTCGCGAATTCATCGTTACTGTCGAAAAAGCGTCCGGTCTCTGCGTTAACTGTTTCAGGTAGCGCGCCGCGTCGAGTAGTCAGTACTGGAGTTCCGCATAGCATTGCCTCGACCGGCGCCATGCCGAACGGCTCATCCCAAGAAATCGGGTTGAGGAAGGCTTTTGCCTCGCCCAACAGCCGCAGCTTTTCGTCACCGTCGACAGTCCCCGTGAAATTGAAACGACGCGAAAGGCTTTTGAGGAACACGCCCCGAGTCTTGCTACGCCCGAGCAACTTCCAGCGAGAGCCGCCGGCAACGTCGAGATCGAAGTCAAATCTCTTGGCGAGGTCGACGGCGCGACCGAGACCCTTTCCCGCTCTTGCGATACCGCCGAGAAACAACAGCCGACCGGTCTTCTTGTCGGCGAGCCGGTAGGCATCCACCGGGAACCCGTTGTAGACGAATGTCTGCCGGCCCTGGTGCCGGGCGTGGCTGGCGCTAACGAAACTCCAGTTCAGCCCTTCCCTTGGCGTATTCGGCACATAGCCGTGCAGCGTGTAGAGCGCTCGGTGACTGGTCTCGGCCTCGTACCAGCCGTTGAAATGCACAATGTCGGTATCTGGCGGGATTGCCGCCACGCTTTCGGGCGCAGATGCAGCGTGTCGAACCTCACAAAGGGGATGTGTAGAGCCATGGGCGGCAATCAGCGTGACCCGATGCCCCAGACCGACCAGCGTGGTGGCCAGCCAGTCTACTTGGCGCTGAGTGCCACCGTAACCTTTGCAGGGTATTTCGCCTTGAACCACGACAGTAGCATGCATTTCGCAGGTTTAGACGGATCCTATTCAGCAAGCTAGGCCCACGCCCTGAATACCAGCCTCCAGCTTGTGTTCGTTATGTTGGTAAGGCTTGCTCCGCTTTTGGCCATAATTCGAAGTGAACTGGAATTGGCGCCAATTCGAACATTCAAATTGGTTGTATCCGGAACCATGCTGATGGCCTGCACGGTAGCGTCAGTAGTGTTCAGCATAGGATTGATGGCGACTTCATCGCCGATCGAATACGCCAAGTCCGCAGTCGTGCACTGGATGACGGCGATGTAGAGCTTCGGCTTCACCCCTAGCCCATGCGCCAGCGTCAATGTGCCGCCGGCCGTGATGGTCTGCTGGGCGCTCTCGTAGGCTTTCTGCAGAAGCGCCGTGCTCGACTGAACGTAGCGGGCGTCTTGCTCGGCCTGAGACCACTGGATTTTAAACCAAGCACCCCACACGCCGCCGTTCTGGTAACGGCGCCAGATGGTGGTGTTGGCCGCCGTGGCATTCACAAAATCGTAAACCGTTTGGGTTCGGTAGCCGGCCGCCCCGTGTGCCTCGACCGTGCCGATATTCCACCCGGTGTTTGCCGCAGGGGCGTTGGCCGCCCCACTGCCCATATACCAGCCGTTGTCGACCGCAGTGTTCCAGTCGGTGATCGTCTTAGCCACCACACCAAGGCGCGCGGGGAGGTTGGCATCAGAGATTACTGCGACTGGTTGGCCAGACGCGCGGATGTAGGATCGAACACGCCAGTTGCCACCACCCAGGGACTGCGCCACGGCGGTATCACCGGCTGCGGCAACGATGTTGGCGGCCCCCGGCAGGATGAGCGTGGCGGCATTATGGGTAAGCGTCGCCGCTCCGGAGAAGGTCAGGAAACGCAAGACGCCGCTGGGCAGCACGCCCAAAGCGGTGATCACCGCCGCGCCCGACACCGTGACGGAGACACCGGTTGCCGCGGCCAGATCAGTCGTCGCAGCTGATGCGATGACACTGCTGGTCGTGTGCAGAGCATCATTGCCACCGACCGCCGAGCTCGCGCCCGTGCCGCCCATCGTGATTGGGCGCGGCGTGTTCATGATCGACAGAAGATCGGCCAAGAAGGCGTTGTACTTCCCGCTCTCGATCGTCGTGTTCGGAATCGCCGTTGTGTTCGGCGGCCATGACGTGACGCCGGCTCCATTCATAGGCATTGGCAGCACCTTTTGCTTTTTGGGGGATTGGTCTATGTTCCGCGCCCATGCGCGTCAGAATTCTTCAGGTCATCGCTGCCGTGATCACGATCGTGATCTTGGTTTTCGTTCACGATGTCCTAGCCGTCCTTGTGCGCATGCTTGAGCTGCATCTGATGGCAGGGCTTGTGGTGGGCGGCATCGGCACAATCGGCGCTGTCATGGCGGTGCATATGCAGAACCCGGCTGCGACTGCGGGAGTGAGCAAAGCCGGGCGATACCAGATATCGTTTGTCATTGCCGCATGCCTGGCGGGGACTTACGCCTTTTGGTTTGCCGCAGCGGACACGATAGCCAGCGGACGGCTATTCGTGGTCGGAGTGGGGGTCGGCATAGTTGCGATGTTGGCGCTCTTTGGTTCACTGGCGTTGTGGGATCGACGGACGCTGGCCCGACGACAGCAGTAAGGCTCGAGCGACATCGTCGATCTCTGAGGTTGGCAACCGCGATCCCGCGTTAGCTTTCAACAAGGCATCGATCACGGCGCTGTTGTTACTGGTCAGGGTCCTGGCAATCGCAGCGCGAGATGCTTCCGATTTGAGGCCGCTCAGCGCGTCGACAACTGCATTCACGCCCTTGACGCCTGTTGCGCGAGCCACGCCCGGAAGCCCTCCGGCCATATAGGCTTGAGGAACGCCGAACCCGTCGCCACCTTGACCTGTGAGCGCCTTCTGCGCCGCCTGCCGCGCAGCTGTGTACGAATTGCGGGTAACCTCATCGGTGGTCTCGGCAAAGAGTCGCTCCCTGTCCAGCAGATCGATGATTTTTCCGGCCCTCTCTTGCCCGAAGAGCGTCGATAGCCGAGCGCGATTCCAGTCCCCTTCGCCCTTGATGATCTGCTGAAGCGCGACCCGGTCGTTGGCTTTGGTGCCAACAATGCGCTCGATCTCGGCACGAGCTCCCTCGCGCAGACGAACCGGGACGGCAGACGGTCCGATCTGCAACCCCTGCGGCAAGGCGCCCTGGCTGGCCTCTGCCGCCAACTCGTCGGGGCGAGGCGCTTCTCTACCGCTGGATAGGACCGTCTGACCACGGCCGACCGCTTCCTTCTGCCTTGCGAGTTCGGCGTATTTCGCGTCAACCTCTTTGATGCCGGGAACAGACGCGCGAAGCTCGTCATCGACGGCCTGACGGGCTGTGGTCAGCGCGTTGACCGCATTCGTTCCCTGCGTAGTCTCCAGCATGTCATCGATCGCATGACGGGTGTTCAACAACTCGCTGGCATCGCTCACCAGCGTCGTCCCGGGCGGCGGCTGGCCGTTAGCGCGAGCCCTGGCAATATCGGCCGGCGTAGGCTGGTGGTCCAGCATCGCGCGGACGCGCTGAACGAGCCGTTGAGGATCGCCGCGCAGCGTCTGGGCTTCGGTCTCCAAATATCGGGCAATCGGCAGAGTGTCGACGGGGCCGGCATCACGCAAAGCTTCGCGATACTCCGGCGCCAGCGCCTGCTGATTGCGGTTGGCGCGATCGATGATGCGCGACGGCGTAGGAGCCTCGCCAAGGGTTTCGTCAAGTCCCGAGCGAATGCGCCAGTTGGCGTCAGCGTCGCGAGCGTTGATTGCCCCTTTTACAATCGATCGGCCTTCTCCGGGCAACGTCACCAAGCCGGCGGCCTGCTGCCGCATGTTGTCGCCGAGATCCATGACCATGCCCGATGGCCCGAGATCGGCTAGTTTCCCTCGCGCACCTGCGTCGAGCGCATCGTTCCCAAAAGCCTTTGCCATCATCGCGGCAGCAACCTTATCGACGCCGAGCGACTTCGCCGCACCTCGCAGGTTCCAGCCATCGGCGAGATATTTGACGCCCTTCCCGACCAAAGGAGCCACAGCAGGGGCAACGAGGCCGAGGCCCGCGCCTGTGGCAGCTCCCCAACCGGCCTCGTTCAGATCGCCACCAGAGCGGACTAGCGCGTCAGTTCCATTGATGACCGCGCCAGAGGCCGCACCCATTCCAAATTTGCCGAAATTAGTGGCGGCGTTAATGCCAAAAGCCTCCGGCGCTGCGGCCATGGCCGGTATCGTGCCAGCAACCGCACCAGTAATCTGAGACGCCCGATCCAGCTTCGGGTTCATCGACTTTTCCGCAGCGGTGCCGGCCTGAATTCGCTTCAGAACTTGGTCATAGGTCTCGTCAGACGCTCCTGCGATTGTCGCAGCAGCTGCCCGATCGACGCCGCCTCGGATCATTGGGCCCAAGATCGGGATGCCCTCCAGAATCCCGCCCGACGTGGTGCGCATTTTGCTCAGAGCATCATCGCCCTCGATCTTGTCGGTGAGCGAATTATAGCCAGGAGGCGCGAATGCTGGCACGCGGGCCGGCTGCAACGTCTCTTGGTCGACCCCGGCAATCGCGCGCTTTTGGTCGGGCGACAGCGCATGCATCTGTTGGGCGAGCGCAATGCCGGCTTGAGCGCGAGCATCGGGACCCGAGGATGCGCCCGCCTGGCCGAGCGCGCTCAGCGCGGTCCTTTCGTCGGGCGCGTCGACTTCGTAGGTCTTGCCGTCCGCGCCTTGAATTTCGAATGTCGCCATTATGGTTTCACCCTGATCCGAACACCGTTGCCGACATCTTTCCAGCCATCCGGATTTGGCGATGCTGCCGGAGCGTTCGGCTCGGCCGTCGTCCGGTCGACCGAATCCTTGATGCCTTCCAGCATGCGCTTCAGCTCTTTGACGCTGTTGGCCGCCCTGTCACCCGCCCCGCCAGTAGCTGCGGTGTAGACCTGGCTCGGAAGGTTCCATGCCCCGCCGTCCTTGGTCACGTCGACAACCGGGTCGTAGATCATGTTTTCCATCAACTGGAGATCAGGCCCGTTGAGAACGCCCAGATTGAAGAGTTCCTTCATCTGCAACATGATGCCCTGGCGGACGGTGTTCAGATTGTCCTTGGACGCGCCGGGCATTGCCTCGATGCCGGTCTTGGCGACCAGCTCCGAATAGCGGTCGAGTTCGCCGGTGATGGCATCGAACGCCTGGTCGACCGAGGAAACCCGGTTCCGCTGTGTTTCTGTCGGCTTCATTGTGCCTGGGATGACGGCTCCTGCAGAAGGAGCGGCCGAAGGCGGCGCAGCGACGGCGGGAGCCGGTGCCCCAGCAGCAGGAGGCGCTACCTGAGCGGGCGAAGTCACTCCTGGCGCGGCTGGTGCGGCAGGCACGACACCACCACCGGGAGCCTGTAGCCATGCCGGAAGGTTGGGCGGCATCTGAATAGGCACCATGCCATCAGGCGTCTGCACCATCTGCGTTTTTGGCTGCGAAATGATAGCGTAGGCAGTCGCATATTCTCGCGAAGCGGGATCGGCGGTCGAGAGGATGTTCCAAGCCTGCGCATCGAGGCCGTTGCCTTCGAACTTCGTCGGGCCGCCGCCTGAAATGCTTTTCGTCTCGCCGCTGGCCGGATCGAACAGGGTGTCGTCATCGAGCTTTTGCCACTGCTTCGGCGGAACGGCCAAAGACTTTCGCGCAGCCTGAATTTGCAGCTGCCGCAAAGGATCGGCCTCCTGCATTTTCTGCTGGAGCATCATATTGGCCATCGCCTTTTGCTCGGGCGATGCCCACGGGTCAGCGGCAACCTGCATGATCTGCTGAATAGACGGACCGCCCTGACCGGGCTGGATAGCGCCGCCAGTGCCGCCAGCCTCTACCGGGATGCTGGACAGGTCTTGCTGCGGAGACATTGCCTGAGCGACCTTCTGGACGCCGGGAGAGGCTGGCGAGGCCTGCTGCGGCTGATGAGCGCCCGCGAGAGCCGCAACTACCGGCGACGGGGCTGCCGCTGCTGGTACGGGCTGCTGAGCCGCGCTGAGGGCCTGCACGACGCCACCGCGACCGCTCAGCAGTTCTGGGCTCATCATTGTTGACAGCACGCGCTGGCCGGCCGGCGTGGTCGCAGCAGGATCGCCGGGGCCGGGATTGGGCAAAGGCGCATCAGCATTGACCGGAATCCATCCCTGATCACCAGTCGCGCCGGCCATGCCAGTTGTCTCGACAAACTGATAGGTCTTGCCGTCGGCGCCCCGGCGAACTTCACCAGCTGTGCCAGACCCTTGCGGAGCGCCTGGATAAGTCGGACGCGTTGCGGGTGCCATCGGGTCATTAGGATCGAGCGGAGGGAGGCCGCTGGGATCATACGCAGGAGCCGTGGTGCCGGGTGCCATGGCGGTGAGGGGGGCTGGGGCTGGTTTCATGCCAGCGGAGGGATCAAGCGAGGCAACCTGAACTGGGTCTTGTGACTGCTCCTGCTGAGCCACCTGCGCTGCCTGTGCGGGTGTAGCGCCAGCGCCAAGCGCCTTCTGATAGGTCGCAACGAACCTGTTCGTGTTTGTCCCCTGTTCGATACCACCGGGAAGGCTCGTCCACGTCCCGCTCAAGACCTGGCCGACCTTGGCGATTGCGTCAGGATCGCCGGACTGAAGAACGTCATCAAGCACTTGGCCCGTTTTGGCCTTGTAGGTCTTAGCGGCGAGGTTCCATGCAGCCTTATCCTGGTTGACTGGCGAGAAGTCGGGCAAACCGAGTTCCTTCGCCTCATCGTCCCATGTGGAGCCAAGAAACTGATATTTGCCGGCGGCCGACGAGGTGCGGCCAGCATTCGGCCCTGTTTGGATGCGCACCGCCTGGTTCGGATGGTGGGAGAAATCATCGAACTTTCCGCCGCCATAGATGACGTTGTAGCGACCGCCGCTTTCTGGGCCGGAAATCGTGTTGAGCAGCGCCTTCTGATAGGGCTTTGCGTCTTGCCATGCGAGTTGGTCGCCGCCGTAGTCGGCCGCGCCGCTCGCGGAGGCCGCAACTGGAGAGCCCGGGGCCGCCGGGAAGGTGCCCGCATTGATCATGCCGCCAAACGCGTCGGTTGCACGGGCTTGTCCGGCGGTCTCTGCCGCGTCGGCGCGCCTGTTGAGCACATTCTGCACGATGCCATCGCCGAGCGCGTTCAAGCCCTCGCCGATGTTCTGCGGCGCGCGCTGGGACGTCATCAGCGCCTGGACAATAGCCCGCTTCTTGGCGACCGACGCAGGCGTCTCGCCCTTCTCGGCATCGAAGATGAATGACAACGCCATGTCTCAGGCCCCCAACGACAGAGCTTTGCCGTAGTCGACCTGGCGATAACCGTCAGGCCGACGCGAAACAGCATCGGGTCGCACCTTCTCGACTTCGCTGGCCATGAGCCCAAGCCGCATCGGAGCGCCCTTTGCCTCGCCTTTGTAGTGGAACTTCCACAGCCCCATTTCCGGGGTGATGTCGGCGAGCCGTTCCTTGTCCTTTTTCGCGTCGTCGTCGGACAGTCCGATGAGCTTGCTGCCGAGACCGAAAAGACCTCCGACCAAGCTTCCGGTCTGCGCGTTTTTTGCATTCACTGCGTCGACGCGCTGCTGGTAATTCTGGTTGATCAGCCCAGCGTTGTCGGTCGTCGGAATGGTGCTGCCGGTATAGCCGGCGGCCTGTGGCGAACTGACCTGCGAGCCGGAAAGCAGCGCCGTGATTTCGTTGATCGGCTGGTTGCGGATCGCCTGCCCTTCCGCGAACGCCTGCCCATGCCCCGAAAGGATTAGCTGGTTGTTGGCGTCATTGACGTTCTGGCCTTGCTGGGCCATCGCTCGGTCATAGGCGGCCGAGCCAAGTTTGATGCCCTGATTTGAGAGCTTTGTTGCCAAGGCATCTTGTTGTTGAGCCAAGATCGGATCGAGGCGCGCTTTCCCGAGCTGCAGCAGCCGTGCTTCGGTCGCATCGTTTGAGCCGTCGAAGGGCTTGGCCATGTAATCGTTCAGGAACGACGACTGATTGTTGGCAAGGGTGCCAAGGTTCAGCTGCGCCTTGTCGGTCTGATCCTTGATCGCCTGCTGCGCAGCGGAAAGCGTCGTCGTCGCGGTGCGCGTCGGGATTTGATAGGTCTTGCCCGTATAGGGATCAGTGATCGATTGCGTGCCGCTGTTCGTATAGGTGATCGTGCCATCAGGCCCGACCTGATTGGCGTTGTTCAAATACGAGTTGGCAATAGCAGTCGAGATGTTCGTCCCGGTCGACGCCGCGGATGTTTCCTTGGGATCTGGCGGCTTAGGTGCTGAGGCTTTACCCATTTGTCTTCCTCGTAAAACGGCCGTTGCGCCAGTCTTCTTCAGTGAGCGTGAAAACGTAGCCGTCTTCGTCGCGGCCGCGCATGCGCTTGATCAGGTAAGGGGTGAAGCCGAAGGCCTTCGCGATTCGAACCATGCGCTCGTTCTTTGCGGAAACCTGCAGAACCACCATCTGGCAACCGATCTGGTCGAACGGATACGAAAACATGATGTGGCGGACATCCGCCGTCAGCCACCGCGGCGTTTTCGAAGCGCTCGAAATCTGGATCAGCCCCGGGCCTGGTTGAAAGTCATGAAACACCATGCCGGCGACGAGTTCGCCGGTTTCGTCATCGCCCACGCCGATCGCCTGGCATTTGCCGAAGCCGGTTTCGCAGCCCGGCGTCATGTCGGCCACGAACCGAGCGACCGCTTCGCTATGGCCGAAAATCAGTTTCAAACGACCACCGAACCGACTTCATAGGTCATGTCGATCGCGACGAGCTCGGCATCAGGCGTCGGCGTCACACCACAGGTCACCTGCACCTGAGGCGCGATGGCAAAGCCCGTCAGGCCGACAGAGACCCATTTCGTGGAAACCGTCTTCGTTGCGCTGGCGTCCCACTTCGCAACATCCCAGAGGCCCAGATCCCATTCATCGAAAACGACATCGTCGGCAACCGACGACGGCGCCGAAGGCAGTGAGACCTGATAGTCCTTCGAGACTGAAAGCTTGGCGATGAATTTGCGGCTGGCCAGGAAGACCGTCCGCGCCATGTGAACGATCTTGCTCCGCGCCGGCGACTTCATGTGATCGAACAGGCCAACATAGGTGCAGGTATAAGGCGAGCCATCATCACTGCCGCTGACCTCGCACTGCATGATCTTGCCGTCCGACGTCCCAAAATACGCCCAGCCGTCATGCAGGACTAGGCATCGCGTATCCCAGCCTGTGTAGTCCGCCCATGCTCCAGTTTGCAGGTTGACGACGAAGCACCTCGCATCCTGTCCGACATCCGCCGGCAGCGAGACGATTGCCATGTTGAACAGCGGCCACTTCAGGATTTCCCAAGGCAGATTGGCGCGCGCCGCCGCCTCACGGCGCCAGTCCGGTTCTATGTTGCGGGAAACACTAATCATGGACAGCGCGGCACGATCTTTCTGGATCGCCTGCGAGATCGGGATGATGCCATCATCCATGCCGATCAGCAGTTCGCCGCCAGCCTGCATGACAGCCCGTTTGCCGCGAGGCGGCGACATGTCATAGCGGCCGACGAGCGACCAGTCATTCGGATCGGCGGGGTTTGCACCCTCGTAGACCGCTACCTCGCCCTTGGTCGAAACGAACACGAATTTGTCGTCGACACCGTCGCCGGCATCGAGCGACCAGGTGCCGCCAAAAAGCAGCGATCCGCCCTTCTGGAAGACACCGGCAAGTGAGAGATCGACGGCGGCGCCGGCAATGGTGTCGACTGGTAGAAACCACGCCGTAAGGCTGTTTTTTTGGATGAAGAATTCGCGGTTGCGATAGGTCCAGACGTGCGAGAGCTTGTTCGTGGCAATGGTGCCCAGCGCGGCCACCGTCGTCCATGCCGTGCCGTCGAATTGGCGCATGCTGTCCGTGCCGTTCACCGCCGACAGGTAGTCGCCGCCAGCGGTCTCGAACTGCACATAGGAGAAATAACCGCTGGTCAGCCCGGAGACCACGGGAGCCGGCGCTACATTGGGGTTGGCAGGGTTCGTGACATCGAAAATCTTCGTGCCATCCGCCGCGAACATGAACCGGCCCGGCGACGCGTCATAGGACATCATGCTGACCACTGCGATAGTGCCGATCGTCGCCTTCTTCTTCTCGCCGCCGCGCAATCGGATGCCGGTTGTCGTCGGAAACCAGTTCTCGAGGACGCGGGCACCCTGCGGCTTCGATGCAGCGAGATTTTCATTCGAAATCTTGCCCCGGATCGGTGCTGGAAATGTAAGCGTGCTGTGCCGCTGCTGCGATTGGGCCGCAACAGGGACGCGCCTGAAGCCGGCCCTCATGGCGTGATTACTCCCGGGAAGGCAAAGTCAGCATCGATCGTCGAGCGGCGCCCACCGACGGCCAGAATGTTGGAGCCCTTGTCAGCGCCGGCTGACACCGAGATGGCATCCTCATAGGTCGCCATGTCCTCGGAATAGGACTGCCCCTTGTTGGCCTTCCATTGCCAGATCATGCCGAGTTTCAACACGCGCTCATCGAGCCGGAACACGTCATCGTCAGCCGTGAAAGCTGCTTTTGTGGCGCCGTCCTTGTCCTTGATGATTTTGTTCGTCAGATAGTAGAATTGCGCCGTGGCCGGGTTGGGGATGGCGGGCTTGATCTGGATCTGATCGCCGATCATCGTCCAGGCGCCGACGAGGATCTGAAAATTCTGCACCGCCAGGCCCAGCCACTCGTCGCTGTCGGGATAGTGCGTGAGCGATGTATAAGGGCTTGCCGACGGCCAGACGCGTGCTTTCTTCAGCATGCGCTGGTAATCGACCGGGAGATTGAGGCCGGTCGAAACGCCGTCGCCGGTGAGGGTGGCAAGCGTCTTGAGTTTGGTCCAGTCCCGTGTGTCGAATGCGATCCTCTGCGCCATCTCGTTGGCGAGCGACTGCAATTCGATATCCTCGCGGTCGGTCGACGAAAAGACGGCGGTCGGCACGGTCAAACCGATGACCGTGCAGACATCCTTGATGACGCTGAGGATCGTCATTGGGATCAGTCCACCATCGCCAGTTCCTTGGCGGCGGCCACCAAGGTGTCATGGTTCGGATTGCCGCGAGGGCGACTGCCGGTTTCCTTGGCGATGTAGACCTTCAGAGCTTCATCATCCATCGCCTCGATTTCGGCAGCGGTTGGCGGCGTGGTCGGCTCGGTCTCTTCGTCGCCGTCCTCGTCCTCGCTAGTTTCCTCGTCGTCGTCGCCGGGTTCATCGTCGGCGGCGGTATCTTTGGCCGTCGCGCTGGCGCCCTCCAGTGGCTTTCCCGCTTGCATGAACTCCTCGCGCAGCCGGCGTTCATCCGCCAACTGCTGGGTCAGGGCCGCGACCTGAGCCGCAAGGTTGACGATGTCGGCGCTGCCGGCCGCATTGTCGAGATAAGCCTGCGCCTGGTTCTTCAGTTCGCGTCCGCCCATGCCGAGCTGCTTCAGCGGGGTGCCGTCCAGCGAAGCAAGCTGCTCGACTGTGTGGACGCCGAGAGCCTTCAGTTCGCGGCGCTTGCCTTCCTTCAGGAACGGCGCTTCGGACAGCGGCGTGCCGGAGAGCGGCTGAGAGGTTCCGTCTTTGAAGGCGAGATATTGCTTGTTGTAGAGCTGCGCATACGTGACGAGACCGCCGCCGGCCGCGATGCTCTCGCGCGTGGCGTTCGGTTCGGCATCATGTGCCGGATAGGTCGCCTTGGTCTGGCGGTTTGCCGGGAATGAAAGGTCGCAGACCTCCATATCGGTGAAGATCGGCCGGCCGGCGGACCTGCTGGCTTGTTCGTTGGGGATGACGTGATTTCGAAAAACGACGTTGACGATGTTCAGGTTCGCACTCATGGCGAAACTCCTGTCTGAGAGGGTGCAAAGAAAAACGGGAGCCGAAGCCCCCGTTTCAGTGTCCTGTTGGAATTGGCCCGTTTACGCGGCCAGAGCGTCGTCGACGTACGGTCGATCGATCTCGAACTCGCCGAGACCGGCAGACGGTACGCCGATCGCAGAAGCGCCCTTGGCGTTCTTGACGCGGTCGCCAGCGACAACAGCATCGTCGACGCTGCCGGCGGTCGCCGTGGCGTAGACGTTGGCATTGTCGAGGAAGCCGACCAGAGCCTTGCCGATCGCCTTGCCCTTGATCTGATACCAACCGAACTGGCTGGCGACATTCGCGGACATGGCGACTGCAACGGAACCGATCATGTCGGGGCCGAGGAGCACCGTCGACCAGTCGTCAGGATTGTAGAGCACCCACGAGCCGACACCGGTGGTGGCGACGCCGGCGAGATAGATGAACTCGCCGACGCCGTAGACCGGATCTTGCGCCTGGATGATCTGACCCAGCCAAGGGCCAGGAGTGGAGCGCCCGGCCGCCGTAGAGGCCGGGAGCGTTGCGGCGATCGGCGGGAGACCGAGGTGCGGAGTGTGAGGAACGTAAGCCATTTTTCTGGATCCTCTCCTTTACGCGGCCGGGTTGCTGTCGATGAGCTTCCACTGGAACAGCGGATTGTTCATCGTCAGTTCGCCCATGAAGCCGATGTACTGGACATTTGCGTCCTGATTGATCGGCATCATGGATTTGCCGATCTTGTTGAAGTTTCGTTCCGGGTGGTAGCGGAGCCAGAGCGTGTCGGTGTCCAGACCATAGGTCGTGTTCGCCGGCATGTTGGAACCAATGCCGCCTTCCTGGACGATTTCAGCAGAGCGACCGGCGCCGAAGTATTTCAGCGACGTGAAGCCGAGCTTGCCGAGCCCAGAAACATCGTTGACGCGCTGGATTGCCACGGTGGCCGCGTCATAGGCCGCGTAATGCTCCGGCGACATCAGCAGGAGATCGGCGGCCCTGGTGCCACGCGAGCGCTGCGTCATGATCGAGTTGAGCATCGGGCGAATGGTGGTCGCCGTGACCTGCGTTCCGATAGCCGGGAAGGCAGAGTTCGCGTCGAACACTGAAGTGCGCCAAATCGCGTTGGCGCCGCGGTCGATTCCGGCATAGACGCCGGAGTTGACCACAGTCGGAACCGCGAGCTGGAGGCCGCCAAGTTCCTTGCCGCCGAAGCGAGTGCCGTTGCCGTGGAGCGAGATATCGACCTCGTCCTGCAGCTCACCTTCCGCAGCCTCGATATGAGACTCCAGAATGTCCATGAGCTGGTTTTCGCCCTCGTTGTTGAGGATGTCCTCGTTCGCGAGAGTGACGGCAACCGCGCACATTTTCGGCGAGTATTCGGCGTCGTTGAACAACTCGGCCGGAACCGGGTTGAGGAAGTCGAAGCCGTTATACCAGACCGCCGAACCCGTCTTGGTATAGAGCAGGCGCTGGCGGATCTTCGGGCCGGAGTATTCCTTGAACTTGCCCTTGCGCTTAAGCACGTTGAGCAAGGCGTTGGAATTGGAGACCAGGTCCTGGTAACCCGAGGCTCGATCCTCAAGCGCCAGAGACAAAATCTCCTGGTTCTTTTCTACGGAAGTAAGAGCCATTTCGGCCCTCCTTTTTGCGATGGATTATCCGATCTGGGACACAGCCCGCCGGAGCGAATCCTTGATTGAGGTGGAAGCCCGCTTCGTTGCCGGGTCTGAGCCAGCCGAGGGCGCGCCTGTGATGGATTTCTGGCCCTTCAGGGTCTGAGCCTGCGGGTCTTGAGCGGTGCGCGTCTGAGGCGCTGCTGAAACTGTGGTTGTCGATGCGGCCGGGTCGGGATTGAGCATTTCCGCGAGCTTGTAAGCTTCGGCCAGATTGGCGGTTTTGCCTGATTTCAGGAAAAAGGCGATGTCTTCGGCCAGGTCCTCAAAACGGGGATTGTCAGCCGCGAATTTCTGCACCTGGGCGTCGATCGTTGCGACATGCTGCTGCTGCATCGTGCTGGTCACGCCGCCGACGCTATGCTTGAGGGTCTCGATCTCGCGCTTGAGCTGCTGGATGGTGGCGTCGTTCTGGCCCTGCACCTCGTCCGGCTTCTGGCCCATGACATGCGCAGCGAGCTGGCGAAGCGAGATGCCGGCATAGTCGCAAACGGCTTCAATGCCCTTCAGCGGGTCCGAGAGTAGCGTCCGCTCCAGATTGGTGTAGCGCGTCATCGCATCGCGCATCGTGGTGTTGTTCTTGGTGGCCAGTTCGTGGAAGTCACGGACCTTCTCGAATTCCTCCGCTGGCACGCGGTGCTTTTCGATGCCGGCTTCAAGCTCGCGGATCGAGCGGTGAACGGCCGCCTTGACCGGGTCGGGAGCCTTCTCCCATTCGGCCATCGCAGCGGCATCGCTCTTGAAGCGCGCTGGCGCCTCGGCATGGCTGGTTTGCGTCTTGCCGGACTCGGTTTTGGCTGTCTCTGCCGGCTTGGCAGGCTGCTGAGTGGTGTTCGCGTGCTTGGTAGGCTTCGGATCGGGAAGCGTCTTGTCGGTCTTGTCAGCAGCCTTCTCGCCCGGCTTGGGCTGGGTCTCCACCGGCGCAGGTTTCTTGCCGGTGTCGGTCCCTTCGGCCTTGGCTTTCTCATTGACCTTTTCGGCCGCTGCCTTCAGCGCTTCCCGAGCGGTCGGGGCCTTCTTCGCTTCCGGTTCCGGCTTGGGCTCGGCGGTGTTTGGTTCGGTGCTGATCGGAGTCGGCGTCTGCACGTCGTCGGCAACAGTCGAGATTTCGGCGGGCGCCGAAGCGCCTCCGTTCAAGTCTTCCATGGGATTGCTCCGTCTGAGGGATTGCTGGTTACTGGTGGTCCTGGCGCATCAATTCCAGCGCCTGGTCAATGTGCTCGCGCGTGATGCCGCGCAGAAACTTGTCTTCCATCTTCGCCTGAATGTCGTTCGGGATGATCAGGGACAGCGCGCCCTCAATCATGGCGACACACAAGACAGCCTGCTGGCCAATATCGAGGCGACTGGCTTTGAATGATGCCTCGATCGCGTTGGCGAGGCCGGCGCTGATCACGGCGCCCGGACCCGTTCGCCGCGGTCAAATCGGGCTTTTGCTTTCAGCACTGTTTCTTTGATCGCCTTACGGTCGATCTTCGGACGCTTGCGGGGCCGCAGCCGTGCCGGATCGTTGCCAACTTCCTCGAGCCCGGCGGCGCGGTAAGTCGCGCGAAGAGCCGATTTCGAGGTGTAGACCTTGCCGTCGTGCATTGATTGGACTTCGGACATGGTGTCCGAATTAATCATTGGCGCCGATAGATGCGAGCGCTTCGGCTTGGTGGTATCCACCTTGCGGAAAACCTGCCGGCCGTCGCCGAGATTGATCCACGTGTAAGCCATCACAGGCCGCTGGTCCGCTTCAGCAGAGTTGCGACGCCCGGGTTCACATTGCTTAAAGCAAGCTTGTGCGCATCGAAGACACCGGCGTTGATCTGCTTGGCCAGTTCCTTTGCCTGCTCGCCAGGCACCCCAACGGACATAAGCCGGTCGACGTTGCCATTGGTGAGGCCAGCATTCATCTGGCGGGCTACTTCGACCGCCACCGGATATGACATCCCGCCCCGGCAGAGTTCATCAGCACTGACTGGCATGGTGTTGTCCTTGTCAAAGTTGAGCAGCAGCTGGCTGAGGCGCGGCGTTCTTCTGCGCTTGGCCGAGCACCTGAAGGCGCAGCTTTTCGATTTCGAGCTGACCCTTCTGCATGTCCTGCTCGTGCTTCTGAGCTGCGGCGGCCGCGTTCGCCTCAATCTCGCGGATGCGGATATCGGCCTCGCGCTGCTTTTGCGCGGCATCGGCGTTGATCCTGGCGATATCGGCCTCCGCCTTAGTCCTGGCGATTTCCGCGTCGCTTTGGGACTTGGCCATTGCGGCGTCAGACTTGGCCTTTTCCACCGCCATCTTGCCTTCGTTGGCCTTGGCGTCAGCTTCGGCCTTACCTGCACTGGGATCTGGCCTAGGCTGGGAACCCATCGCCTTCATTTGCTCGGCGAACTCGTCGATCGTCGCATCCATGCTGCGACCGGGACGGAACGGCGCCATGGCGAACTTCAGCACCTCGGCAGCAAAGGGAGCCGTCTCGGGTTGCGCCTGCACCATCGGGCCAAGCTGGGCGAGCGTGCCAGCCAGTGCCGTCAGGAACTCGCTGCGGCGCTGCTTCTCGGCGTTCTCGTCGGGCTGGATGGTGCTGTCTGTCTCGATGTCGAGACTGAACGGCCGGATTTTCTGGTCGTGCAGGAAGTCCATCACCTGGTCGATGGTGACGGTCTTTTTCAGCTCCTCGATCTGATTGGCGATCTCGGCAATCTGGCCCTGAGCCTGCTGCATGATCTGCTGCGCGGCTTCCGGGTTCTGCTTCGCCATCGCGGCGACTTCAGGATCGCTCGACGCGCCCTCCAATTCCTTCTCGATGCTCTTGGCCTGGGCCTCCAGCGGCTTTACCTGTTTGGCGATATCGGCATCGCTCGGCAGTTCCATCTGGCTCATTTCCAGCAGCGTCTTCGACTGGAAATTCTCTGCCATCACCTCGGCGATGATGCGCGCCGCGTCGCGAGCGATGCGCACCAGCTCGTTCTGCCGGTCGCGAATGCGGACAGAGCCGTATTGCGTCTTGATCTGCTGCGCGCCGAGCGTTTCGTTCGGGTTGCTCTCGCCCCGCATGATGTCCGACAGGCCGCTGATCTGGTAAATGTCCTCGATGAGCTGCTTGCGAAGCGCGATCAGCTGCGTGATGGTCGACGCCACCATGTCGGTCGGCAGCCAGACAACCGTGTCCTTGGCCGATCCATTGCCGAACGCGGCCCAGTTGCTGACCGGAACCATGATCTGGCGCGGATCGCGCGTCTTAACCGCAGCCTCGATCGCATCGCCGATTTCACCAGCGCCGGCCGGATAGAAGCCGCGCACTTGAAGCGCTTCGGTCAATGCCGAAATGCGGTTGGTGATGTCGTTGATTTCCTCGATCTGGTCTTTGTAGAAGACGTAATCGGGGACCGGGATAAGGCTCTCCGGCTGCAACGTCCCGTAGGCCGGCTGCGGACACGGGAAGAAGTTTTCCAGCGTCAGGTGCGGCGCGCCCTCGTCCAGCACGACATCAACGCCCGGTGACAGCCACACCACCTTGTTTTCGGACTTCGACCACAGTTCCCAGACCCGCGCCTTCAGCTTGCCGTCGGTGTTGTTCTTGTCGTCCTTGCGCTTGGCGAACTCGGCATCCTGATAGGCGTTGCCCGACGTCGCCTTGAAGCGCTTGCGCATCTCTTTGCGCGTCATCCATGCGCCGCCCGCGACCCAGTCCACTTCCTTCCAGTTTCGGGCGGGATCATGCACGAAGTCGCGACGGTTCTTGTGCTCGATGCAGACGGTTTCGGTGTAGCCGTTCTCTCGGCTCTTGGTCTCGTACCGGATCCACATGCAGCCGCGCGCAATCGTGGCCAGGTCGTCTCGCACCAGCCGCATCACGCCGTCAATGTTCTGCCGATCGAACGTCACCGCCGTCGAGCGCTCGACAAGCTCCGATGCCGTGCGCGGGAGCGGCCGCCTGTCCTGAAAGCGCGGCGCGACCACCGGAACCGGTGGGCGGGAATACATGGAAGGCTTCAGGACTTCGATATTGGCCCAGAAGATTTGAAACTCGCGGTCTCGGGTGACGTTCGCCAGGCGCTCCAGATCGGCATACCGCTTCTGGATGTTGGTGCACCGTGTCTGATAGTCGGCAATGCCGGCCTTCTCCTGATCCGTGATCAGCTTCAGCCAGCCCTTGGAGGCCTTCGGCTTCAGCGACGGGTCGACCGCATCATCTGCAGTGTTGTCGATCTCGTCTTCAGTGTCGTTGATCATATGCGAATCCTTCGACGCCCGTTGCCGTCGTCAGGCACGCCGGGAAGCTGGACATAGCCCTGTGGCACCTTGGGAGCCGGCGTCTTGGTCTTGGCTGCCCATGGCCGCGACATGCACGCGTAGCGCGTCTCGTCGGCCGCATGGTCTTCCTGGTCGCTGTTGAGGTCTTCCGGGTTCGCCTCGTCGTGCTGCAGCGCCGGCAGTGTCCGAATCGTGTGGATGCAGGTCTCGAAGAAGAACAGCATCGCACGGCCGTCCTCGTCGCCGGTCAGTCGGCCGCGCAACTGGTCCCAGCCGCCCATGGCACCGCGTCCAGCCGCTCGCTTGTTGTCGGCGCGTCGGAAGGTCGATCCGTTGGAGTTGGTCCCGTTAGCCATGCGCTCGGCGAGAGATGGCCCGCCGTCCTGGCTGAAGGCAGCAGGGTCAAGCACGCCATAGCTAATGGTGTCGTCATAATCGCGCTGCCGGACACCGGCGCCGACTGCTTCGGCATGCAGCTTCAGACCGGTGTTGGGCAGATAGCGGCCCGACTTGTCGATCTTCACGCCATACCATTCGCGGTACTTGATGAGCGCGCCGCGCGGAATGACGATGCCGGGCGCGCCAGCCACGCCAGACGGCACTATCGTGTCGTCGGACGCCACCGCATACCACCCGAAAGAGAAGGGCTTGGCGCTGCCCCAGTCGCCCGCCCTGAAGCGTGTCCAGTGGTCTGGAATTGTGAACGGTTTGACGACATGCCGGCGTCGTTCGAAGTTGTCGAAATAGGCGCCCTCGACCACATCCCAGTCGCCATAGCGCATCGCGCGCACCAGGCTTTCCGAACCGAGACCCATCAACCGGCTTTCATAGCCGGGATCGTTGTCGTTCATCGACGGGTTGTCTTCGAGCTGCGCAGGGATGAACTGACGCTGCATGCCGCCTTCGCTGACTTCGGCCTTGTACACCTTCAGCGGCAGCACGCCGTCAATGAATGTTGCCTTGACGAACTGGTGACCAATGCCGCCCGGATTGGCGCCACACAGGATGCGCGGGAACCGGCCGGCGTATTGCGGTGGAACCTTGATCCCGACCATGCGCACGCGGTTGCGGAGGAACCGATAAATCACTTCGGTGAAGTGGGTCAGCTCGTCGATCAGCAGCACATGGATTTCAGCGCCCTGATATTTGAAACGGTCCTTCTCGTCCTTGCAGTGGCAAAGGTAGATCCTCGATCCGTTCCAGAACCGAATTTCATCCTCGACGATGGTGACGAACCCGCATTCCACCCAGCCGGCGAGCATCTGGCGAAAGCCTTGCGGGCCTTCCATGTGGTTCTTGATCAGGTCGTCGCGGATGCGGCGGAAGAGATAGACCTGAAGGCCTGGGATTTCGGCGCACCACGTGATGGCGGCCGCGCGCATCAGGTGCGACTTGCCACCACCAGCAGCACCGCCATAGAGCGCTTCGGTTGCTTCCGTCTCGAATGCCAGCGCCTGCTTGTCGTGCAGGTCGAGATTGATTTCAGCTGCGGCTGCGGAGGCGGACATTGACCACGGGGACGAGCGCAGCGCCGTCCTTGCCAGTGAGCTCGACGCGTTCCTTGAACATGCCGAGATGCTTGCCCAGGTCGACCAGCGCCGATTTCTTGTCGTGCATCTTGATCTTGATACCGGTTTGGGTGAGCGAAACCTCGGACACTGCGGCGGCCGTGTCGTCGTCAATCTTGTCGCTGCCGACCAGCTCGACCGGATAGATGCCTAGGCCATTCGGCTTTGCGTTCTCCGATTCCGTGTCGATCGGGCTGCGGCCCCACTGCACCGCCTTGCGAATGTCAGAAAAGGCTATCTTTGCCAACTCGGCCACGATGCGTTCCTGAGTGACGCCGAGCTTCTGCGCGATGGCCGCTTGCCTCGCTGCGATGGCCTCGCCAACCATAACATTCGATAATAGGCGCGATCCCTGCACCTGAGCCGTCAATTCGCTGTAGCCGGCCCGCTTTGCCGCCTGTGTGGCGTTCAGGTCGATCATGAATTCTTCGACGAAGCGCGCTTGCTTCGGGGTTAGCTCTTTTGCGGGCATTGAGGCACCTTGCGGTCTGAGCGCATGCAGGAACTTGTGCGTTCTAAGACGCTATGGTTTGTTGGAGCTCGTGTGTGGGAGTGGCGACTTGGACGATAAGACAACTGGTGTTCGTATCGAACGCATCGACGGCAAATGGGCGGTGCAGATTTTTGAGAACGGCGAAACCACCCAGCATCTTTTTGAGAACGAAGAATTTGCCAGGAATTTTGCGGCCGGTCAGCGGATAAGGCTTAACCCGCCGGGGATCGAGCCAACGCTCACTTGAGACGGTCAGGCTGCAAGAAGAGCGAACCGCGTCTCTGGAGGAGCTTCCTGCTTCGCTGCTCAACAAAAAACCCGCCTGACTTAGGCGGGTTCCGGCGCAAATCGTCACCGTGCCCAAATATCTACCATACGTGACGGCACGTTTCAACTGTTGTGACGCGTTGCTGACTGCGACCCGTAGTGGAAAACGAGGCGTTCCAGACCCATGCGCAAAAGCTGGGCGGGAATGTCTCGGACCACGTTCTCCCGCTGCGCCACTTCCTTGATTGACATCCCGAGACCGCATACCGCATCGATTACAGCCAGTATCTCGGGATAGACCAGAGCTTGCCGCGCCCGCGCCATGACAGCATGGTTGTCGATCAGCTTGGCCGGGACACTCGCTCCGGACCGCCCTCCGTCCACGCGCTCGCCCATGCCCATGGTCTTCAGGCCCTCGCGCGTGGCCAGTTCGAAGTCAGCGCGATAGCGAGTACCGGCCTCCCGCTGCTTGTACGTCAGGCTCGAGATGCCCTTGAGGGGATCGACCTTGCGAACCCGGGCTATGCCACCCGTGCTGATATAGCCGCCATTGCTGACATCGTAGACCCGACGCGCTTCTGCCGTCCCGGCGATAAGCCGATCGCGCCCGTAATCATCCGTCTGGACAGCGAAGTCATGGCCGAGGTCGCGACGGATTTTCACCTGTTCGGCCTCACCCTTGCGCATCTTTGGCGCGGTCGGCTTGGTTTTCTTTGCTGCTTTCGTCATACGAAACTCCGTTGGGGTGCGCCGCGCCGTCAATTCGCCGCGGCGCGCCGTTTCAGGCGACCAAGCGCATCACCTGTCGCTTCTTCTTTGTCTTGCGGTACCAGATTGATCCGAGCGCCTTCCATTCCGACGTGCGATGGGTCTTCGCCATTAGTTTCGCTTCGTCTTCGGCCGACAGGTACAGATCGCCTATCGTTTTCGACAGATCATCGGGATCGAGCTTTATCGACATCTCACTGTCGGTCATGACGTACTCGGCAGCCTTGATGTGAGTTGCGGTGATGGGTGCCAAATGAGCCTTGGCCAAGACCTCAAGGATGATCCGCGCTCCCAGTGGTTCACGACGGGCGACGAGGCCCCTGATGGCCGAAATCGCAATCGTATCGCCAGGCTGATATTTGCCCGACTTGGGCAGATTCTTAAGAACTTTGACCCCGGCCCGCTGACAGGTACGGTCAACGTCCACAGCGTCCTCAAAACCCGCTAAGACCGCAGAGTGATGGAGATGCAGTGCGGTAACTCCAAGCCGCTGAGTGTTTTGACCGACGAATGCCGCTGCCTGGGTCTGGGTGTCGGGCGCGTCGACGATCATCACCGGGATAAGATCGATATGAGGATTACTCGCAGCTGCAATTGCAGTGTGCTGCCCGTCAAGCACCTTCAAGATAGTTTTGCCGCCATGCTCGGCGTAGGCACAGATCGGCGGCTTATATTTCGTCCAGCAAAACCTCTCGATGATTTGCCGGATTTGTCTGTGGCCTTTTTCGCCAATAGCACGCTGGTACTCATGGTCGACGAATAGGGCCGACGGATCTACGCGCTCGCAGATCGGCTCACCTGTGCTGGGCTTACGTGGATTGAGGCCGGTTGTTGAGATCGCGGCAATACCATTGAGAAGTTCCACAGAGTTTTTCCTGTTACGCAGCTCAACCTGAGCGGGGACGCCTCTGCATGAGTGCCCGGCTGCTTGGTTGCAGGCCTCGCTGTGGACAACGACCAAGCGCGCCGAGCTTTCCCCGACATTCTCGGTGTCTGCCCACCGGTAGCCGAAAGATTGGTGAACGAACGCTTGCGAACCGCTCAATTTTCGTTCCCTTCGCTTGCCGCTAGATATTCCGCTGGACTGATGTGGCGGACGGGCGATGCCGCGCCAAATGTCCCGAGCTGCGCATCCCGATAATTGCGCTTTCCCTTCGGGTCGAAGTCAGTCGCCGCTATTGTCCGCAGCCATTTCGGAGCCTTTGCTGCAGCGGGCGTCCGCCGCTCTTTCGTCCGCCGTTTCTTAGCGGCCTGTTTCTTCTCCTGCCGGGTCTGCTTCGGAAGGGTGGGAAACGGGTTTTCCTGCAACCCGTTTTCTGCCGGCCCGCTCGACAGGATCTTGTTCGAGATCCAGTCAGCCCGCTTTTCGGCTGGCGATATGGGCGAGCCCTCGATGCGATCAGCCGCGCGCCAGGCTTCCGCGTTGGTCGGAAACGGCCCCGCCAAGGTTTCGCCGCGAGAAACCACAATCCAGCCCCCGCCCGAAGCTTCAATCACGGTCATGGCAACGCCCTTTGTTGTCGTTCGAAAGTGTCAGGCCTCGGGGAAATTCGCGGCGCCGGTAATCAACCTCGTCAATGATCCGCCGCAGATCCGCCCTATTGGCGTTGCCGATCGCTATCCACCGCTCCAGGACGGGTTTCATTGCCAACCAAGTCTTGTCTGGCAACTCGCACCAGATGCCGATTACAGCGTCGCGGGCCGCGAGATTGATGCTCGTGTGGACAAGCAACGCCTGTTCAACAGACCACGGAAGCCGCTCGGATTTTTCCTTATTCGGCATCTTCAAACCTCCCGTTCTGGATGTTGAAGTTGATCTTCAGCTTGCAGGGATGGCCCAGCTCGTCGAAGCGGGTCTTCTTGTGGAAGATCACCGCATCGGTGCAGCGTTGGCCCTCGTCGAACATCTTCGGGCGGTGCACGACCAAGCCCTGGTCAACGCGGTTGTCCCAATGCTTTGAGCCGGCTATGTCGTCGAGCTCCGGGGGCGAACCTTTGCGCGGCCCGTCCATTTTCGCCGGATGGGCCAACACTTGGACGTGACAGCCCATGTCCTGCGAAAATTTGTAGATCGCCGTCAGGCAGCGGCCGATGTATTCGGTTTCTGTTTCCCGAGCCTCGCGCTGGCTTTCCAGTCGGTTCCATGGGTCGAGCTGCACCACTGATGCGCCGTGCCTGACCACCGCGGCCTCTGCCGTTTCAAGTAGCCAGCCTAGCGTTGGCGTCTGCTCCGGGTGCTGCATGAACAGGTAGTGGTCGTTTATCCACTGGTCCGAGTACCGGATTTCTTCCGGCGTCATTTCTCGCTCCAGACGGCCTGCATGCAGCGTCCGCAGGATGCGCCGGTAGTGTGGCTTGGCCCGCGTCTCAAACGTGGCCGTGGCGATGACCAGCCCGTATTTGTCGGCGATGTCGGCCCAAACCTGCGCCATCACTGCCGTCTTGCCGTGGCCAGGGTGACCGGTGACCACTGACATGGTGCCGGGCGCGAAAAGGATCTTGCCGCGCCAGGCCGGCATGCGGGGAACCTCCCAAGCTCGGATCGGCGCCATCTCCGGCAGTTCCGCGAGCCTGTAGAGACCGGCGACCGGCCACGGCAACGCACCATTGGTGACCAGGTCTTTCAGCGCTTCGATGCCATCAGCGCGCAACATGTCGTTGGCGTCTTTGATACCTTCGGGCCAGTCGATGAACCAGAACTTGGCGGCGCCGAGCAGATGGGCCATGTCCGCCCGGAGCGAAAGCCCGGTGTCGTCCATGTCCCCGCACCAGATGAAACGCTTGTGCTTGCCGAGGCCGCGCGCCAGAGCCTGTTCGACGTACTCATAGCCGGCGGGCTCCGCTGGCTTGTCGTCCGCGCCTTCCTTCTTCTCCCGGCCGCCGTTTGGCACAGACAGAATCCGGCCGATCGGTAAACCGGCCTCGACCATGGCGGCCAAGTCCCATTCGCCTTCGACCATGTAGACATCGCCGGGGGGCGCGGCCAACACGCGGTCGAGATTGTAGAAGCAAAGCTTGCCGCCCTTCTCGCCGATGAAATCCTTCTCTGGGAAGGCGCAGGCCTTGTAGTTCACCCGCTTGCCGCTGAGCGTGTAGGGGAAGAAAACGGCCTCGCTTTTGCGTTCAAGACGGCGAGGAAAGTAGACCGTTCCTGAGGCGGCGCCGAGCTGCGCCAAAGTCGTCGCGCTTATGCCCCGGACCGTCTTTGCGTAGTCCTTTGCCGCCGCCGAAAGCTTGCCCTGTTCGAACGCCACCGTTGAAACCGCAGTGGTGGCAGAAGTAGGTTGCTCCGTCTCCGTCGATCCTGACAGCAAGGCATTTGTCCTTTTTCTTCCGGCGATGCGGGGAACAAGACGGGCAGGTAGTCCGCTGCTCGCCATCGCGATCATTGATGAAAATTCCGAGTTCGCTCAGCTCGCGCATCAGTTGCCGACCTGTTGCTTGGTGTCGTCGTAGAGGCCGCCAGCGAAGCGCCAGTACGTGCCTTCCCGCTCGACCGGGTAACCCTGGCAGCGCGCGTCTGTGATCCATGCCGGTAATTTGGGATCGACCTTTGCCGGCGCCGGGGGGCGGTATTGTTTCAGCACTCCGCCGAGATAGGCCTTTGGCTTTTTGGCGCTCGCGGCTCGACCAGCGATGTCAATCAACTGATCGAAGTCGCCGCCAAGATGCTCGCCGATCTGAAACAGCATCCCGCTCGGCACTCCGGCTTTCTGCCATCCGGGCAGGGCGGCATAAAACTTCTCTTCGGCCGACCCGTGCCAATCCGGCCCGCCCTCGCGGTCATTCTTGTTTTCTGCCGGGTTGGGTTGGACGGCTTGAGGGGGAACTTTGTCGACCACAGCCGAAGGCGCGTTGTTCTTCTTTTTAATGCCTTCAATGCCTTTAATGTCTTCTTGTTTGTCTCGGGGTTGTCTCGCGGTCGTCTCGCTTGGTGTCTCGCTAGCTGTCTCGGCTGGAAGGCTGACGCGCTGATAAGTGTCGTATTTACAGATAGTTATGACGCTCTGCCCTGTCTCGACGGAGATGCTGATCATTGTCTCGGTTTTTAGACGCTTTAGAAAGCGGTCGACACTGGACCGGTGCCATTGCCAGCGATCGGCCATGAACCTGACCGATGACGCGAGCTGGCCGCGCTTCAACGCTACCATGCCGTCCTTGACCCGAACGCGCCGCGCTTTCCATGCCGCCTCGCGGATCAGCCAAACCCATGCCTCGCGCTCGGTGAACGGTTCCGCCGCGAAAAAATGATGTTCGAAGATGTCGCGAGACACCGCGAAAACGCCGCTGGTCATTGCGCCGCCGTCATGCCGATGCTCGCACCAAATCAACTGACGGCAGTTCCGGCGGGTACAGGTCGGGACGGAGGCGGCCACGATGGATGCCTGTCAGCCGCTCGACTGCAATCACGCGGTCGTGCGGGATCTGCTTCCACTGGCTTACGGCCTGCGGCGTGATATCCAGCATCTCGGCAAGCTTCTTGGCCTGGCCAATTGCTTCAACGGCCAGTTCGAGGCCGCTCTTTCCGTCCGGATCACTCATGAAGTTCTGCACCCCTGGCTCGAATTGCGAAGTGAAATTCAAGCACGGCTTAACCATAAGTTCAAGTGCAGCTTGCTTGAATTAATCAAGTCTGACTTTAGTCTCTTGAATTGAAACGGAGAATTTTTTCATGACCTTGGGGGAAACCATCAAAGCCGCGCGCAAGGCGAAGGATTTGACGCTGGCCTCGGTCGCCAATTCCATGGGCGTAAGTCTTCAGGCTGTATCCCAATGGGAAAGTGACACCACCACGCCGACTGGAGGCAGATTGATCAAGCTCAGCAATTTGCTGGGTATCGATCTAGCCCCAGCTGGTGGCCGGCGCGAGTTGCTCCCTTTCAAAGCGGAAGGCAAGGTTTTCGCCGCGCCGCTGATCAGCCGCGTGACAGCAGGCTCTTGGTCACCAGTCATTGCCGAGCAGCCACTGCCCCCAGATACCCAAGCTTTTGAAATCCATTGGGAGCCGGCCGGATACGCCTTTTCTTTGGAAATCGATGGCGACAGCATGCTTCCCGAATTTCAGAGCGGCGACGTGATTATAGTCGACACCGGCCTTCGGCCTCTGCCTGGCGATTGCGTGGTGGCCGCCATTGAGAGTGAGGAAGAGGCAACTTTCAAGAAGTACCGCCCGCGCGGCTTGGACGACAACGGCCAGCCGATCATCGAACTTTACCCGCTCAACCCCGACTATCCTACGCTGACCATCTCAGCCAAGAATCCTGGCCGAATTGTCGGGACAATGAACGAGCATCGAAGGTTCCGGCGCCGAACAAGGTGAAGCCGAACTTGAAAAGGTGTTAAGCGTGGCTTGACTATATGGTTAAGCGGTGCTTGAATAGTATCCATCGCATCCGATGGAGCTTTCAATGAACCCCACTCCCTTATCAAGCCTTATGCATACTGACGCTGACCTGATCGCCCTTGGCGTCGAATTCCGCAAGGCCTGGGCGGACGAGCGCGCCGCCTTCAGCGATTCAGGAGAGGACTTCGACAAAGACCCCTCTATTGCGGCCGCATTCCATCGATGCTCGGAGCTCTCCGACCGAATCCTGACGCTCACGCCCGAGACCATGGATGGGGCGCGGGTCGCCGCGATGGTTTGGGGCTGGTGCCACTATCTCAACAGTCAGCCCGGCGTTTACGACGGCGGCGAATTCAGCAACGCGGCCGACACCCGCGCCGTCCACAAGGTGCTAACGTTTCTGCTGAAGGATTGCGCGGCGTGAGCTATTCGCCGCTTTCATCGTCTTGGGCTGCCTTAGCGGCGGCAGCGTCGCGTTCGAGCTTGGCCAACCGTTTTAGTCGGCGCCGTTCGGTATTTTCCGCCGCGACCGAGACAACGATTCTTGCGTCGTCGATACCGGCATCTTGTGCGGGTTCGAGGCTATTTGCGGCGCGCTCGCGCTCCGCAAGCCGTTCGACCCGTTCAGCGGCGCGAATGCTTTCGACGCTTTCTTTCAGCGTCTTCGACAGGTCGGAAAAGAATGTGCCGATAGATACGTCGATGGCAGGCGTCCCAAACGGCAACGCCTCCAAGCGGATCGTGATCGACGGCGGATGCTTGGGGCCGAGAAAGGACTGTTCCAGCCGAGCGACGATTTCAGCGGTGGTGCTGCGGTTGTTGCGTTCGGCGCGCTCCTCCAGGCGCTCTTTCAAGTTCGCCGGTAGCCGGATGTTTATCTGGGGATCTTCGCGCGCCATAGGCTGGGGATATATAGCACGGTGCTATTGCTCGCAACCTAGCACGGTGCTATATTCCGTCTTGGTTAACGGGAAGGAAAGGACATGAGTCGGGCGGACCCGAAATTTCTGGTGAGACTGCCGGCAGACGTAAAGGCATTCATCGCCACGCAGGCCGCGCGGAACGGAAGTTCTCAAAATTCTGAAATCGTGCGGTGCATCCGTAACCGCATGGACGAAACGAAAACGACGACCAGCGAGCCGGCAAGCTCAATCTGATCGTCGTTCGAAATGAAACCGCCTTGCACGGCGGCTCCCCACGATCACCGACAAAGGATATTGAAGATGACCAAGGCGTTACATAACACCGCATCGGCGAAAATTCAAACTGGTCGCCCCGCTGCGAAGATAGCGCATGAGGCTGACACCCTGTCGTTTATGCACCGCAAAGGCCGCGATGCCGGCGGTGGCATCTGCTACTGGAATGTCGACGCAACCGGCCATTTCGGCAAGGACTGCGACAAAGGCCATGAACTGGCGCGCGAATATCTCGACTTCATCGGCCGTCACCCGACCAACGGCGCAACCACACTTCTCGGCTGCATCGTCAACGATATGTGCCGACTCCGGCAGGAAGAACGCTTGCCGTCCCGCAACCATCTGACCGGCGTCGAGATCGGTTTCCTGGGCGAGGTCAACCGCTACGCTGCGACAATGGTTGCCGTGGTCAAAACCATGGGCAAGTCGGAAGGCGGTGCGGAATGAGCCGCCCAGCGCACCCGCTCGGCTTCAAAACCGACCTTCTCTCGCTCAAGCAACTGTCGGCACTCGTCGAGACGCTGACCACTGTCGCCCAAGTTCTCAGCGGTCTTCAGGAGCAGCCTCGTTTCAACGGCCCGGATGACGGTCAACCGTACAACGAAGCTGGCGAGATACTAGAGTTCCTCCGCAACAATATCGGCTGCGAGATCGACGACATACGCGAGGCCGTGTTGCAAAGGCCAGTCAGCACCCGAGACGAAGGCGAACTTAAGTTTGGGATCATAGTCGGCCAGTATGACGGGGGCACCGACAGCCCTGCATCGGTTGTCGCGGAGTTGGCCAGGATTGCCGGGGACATCGATTGGCAGCTTACCCGGGAAGGTGGCAAATGAGCCGCTTCATCGATCACAGAGACATGTCTGCAGATCAGATAATGTCTTGCTGCATCCAAGCGGCTGCAATCGTCCGGGTTTGCGGTGCAGCGGCCTGGGCGATCCAGGAAGGCGGCCATGTGAATATGGCAACCAGCATCGTTGATGCTCTTGCCGCCGCCGACGAACTCCTTGGACCCGTTACCGATGCGCTTGAGGGCCATGAAGGTCCGAAGGCAGGTGCGAAGTGATCCAAGTCGTCAGCATTACGAGCAAGATCAAGACCGCTGGCGCGCGGCTGGCCTGGGCGAGAACTCAGGCCGGTATCCACACCGTCAGCGGCGGCGCCGAAGCGCTGAAAGTGCCGCCCGGCACATATGCGGGCCACGAGAGCGGAAACCGCGCTTTCGACTATGAAGTCGCCCGCCTGTATGCGGCTGGCTATGGCGTCCGGTGGGAATGGTTGCTCAGCGGGGAGGGCGATCCACTAGGAGGCGGCCGGGTTGTCCCGCTCTCAGCGATCGACCAGCTTCACCAAGTGCGAGACGAACTGCGCACCATTTGGTTGGCCCTGGGCAACACGTCAGATCTGGATGATGACGGCACATTGACGCCGATACGCGAAGCGCTGAACGGCTCAACCAATCGGCTCGAAGACGCTTGCCAATCGATGGCGCGCGCCGGATGAACGGCGATTTCAGCAATTTTTCGAAAGCACAGCAACATTGTGACAAAGCCGGCCTGTGGTTCTGGACCTGCGCGAGGGCGGGCAGATGACCCGCGCCGGGGCAACCCTCGACGATCTGCCCATGTTCGCATCGGACGAGCAGATCGCAGAGGCCATCGTCGGGAAGGATAAAGCAGGCAAATGGATGCGCGAGCGCCTGCCGACCCTTGCCAACAAGCCCGGTTTCCCGGCTATTGATGAATTTCACGGAGGGCGCCCGGTCGCCTTGGTGCAGCGGTTCTATGAAAATTACCTTGGAACCGGCTCGACCACGGCAACAGCGCCACCCGGCAAAGCGGACGCAAGCCAATGGAAAACGAAGACGCGACAAAGGCCCCAGGTCTGAAATGGATCAAGCGCGCTGGCGGCCGAGTGCCGCACTGGGTTGCCGACGAAAATGACGTAAAGAACGGCTACATCCCGAAAACGGTGAACCTCTACTATCTGGCCGATCAGCCGGAGATGCTGAAGGCGAAATGCCATTCGCTCCAAGCCGAGATGCTTCTATGGCGCACCGGCTACCGTGCCGACCCTCTGAAGTTCGACGGAACGATCAAGTCGCTCCTGACCATCTACGAGACGCACAAGCGCAGCCCATACCGGAAGCTGAAACCCGGTTCGCTGCGGCCCTATAACCACTATCTGAAGAACCTGAAGGGCCACATAGGCAGCGTCCGGCTTGACGAAACAACCGGCGTTGACCTCATCGACTGGCATGACGTTTGGTCGGAGAACGGGCGTTATCTCGCCGCTGCGTCGACCGCGCGCGCCGTTCTTTTCGCTGCAGTCAGCTTCGGCATCATGATGCGCTTGCCCGGCTGTTCGGAATTGTCGGTCGTCATGCGCGAGACTGCAAAGAGGCTCCCGCACCCCAAGCCCCGCAAACAGTCCGCCACCGCCACCCAGATCATCGCGGCGCGCGCGGCAGCGCATCAGGCCGGCCGGCCTTCGTCGGCGCTCGCCTATGCCTTGTGCTTCGAGACGGTGCTTCGGTTGTGGGACGTGATCGGCCAGTGGTGGCCGATGGACATGGGCGGAATTTCCGAAGTGCTTGACGCCGACCGGGATCTGAAATGGTTTGGCCTTCGCTGGGAAGACATCGACGCCGACATGGTGCTGCACTACACGCCATCCAAGACCGCCGATAGCACAGGCTTCAGCATTTCCTATTCGCTGAGGAAGGCGCCGATGGTCATGGAAGAGCTGCAGCACTGGCCGATCGAGAAGCGCAAGGGGCCGATCATCGTGGCCGAGGAAAACGGCTTGCCCTGGCGCGCCACGATTTTCGCGCAGCGCTGGTCTGTCGACCGCAAGGTGGCAGGTCTTCCGGTGACCCTTTGGGCGCGAGACTTGCGGGCTTCAGGCATCACCGAGGGCAGGGCATCCGATGCCAGTCTGGACGATGCCAGCAAGGTCGCCGGGCATAGCGCAACCACCACCACCAAGCAGTATGATCGCGCCGTGTTGGAGGCTGCGGACCGCTTTGCTGACGCGCGCGTCAAGCGACGTGAACAGAGCGGTAACGGCGGCGGTAACGCGCGGTAACGGATTAAGAATTTCGTAAGGAATTTCAGCGGCCTGCACGAGCCCTGCTTTAACGCGCCCTTAAACCGCCGCATCTACCCTCCAACCCGAGCGCCATTGATACCGGGAAGACAGCGCAACGCATGGCGAACCGCAGAGACAGTCGCGTCGAACCCAGCTTCGAGGGATCGCCAAAGGCGAAATCCGCGGCCGGTTTTTCGGTGAACGAGGAGGATCGGGTCGTGCCGGCCAATCGCAAATCATCTTCGGCGCGCAAAACCTCCAAGGCAAAATCATCGTCACGCGGCAAGCGCGGCAAACCCCGGCGCGGGCTGTTCGGCGTGATGGCCCGGATGTTCTACTGGTGCTTCGTGCTCTGCATCTGGGGCGGCATCGCGGTGGCCGGCATCGTCGTCTATTACGGCGCCAAGATGCCGGCGGCGACCACCTGGTCGATCCCCGACCGTGCGCCCAACATCAAGATCGTCTCGGTCGACGGGCAACTGCTTGCCAACCGCGGCATGAGCGGCGGCGAGGCGGTCGGCCTGCACGAAATGTCGCCCTACATTCCGGAAGCCGTCATCGCCATCGAGGACCGCCGCTTCTATTCGCATTTCGGCATCGACCCGATCGGCCTGTCACGCGCCATGGTGACCAATGTTCTGGGCCGGCGTTTCTCGCAGGGCGGCTCGACGCTGACCCAGCAACTGGCCAAGAACCTGTTCCTGAAGCCCGACCGCACGCTGGAGCGCAAGGTGCAGGAAGTGCTGCTGGCGCTGTGGCTGGAGCACAAGCATACCAAGGACCAGATCCTCGAAATGTACCTCAACCGGGTCTATTTCGGCTCCGGCGCCTATGGCGTCGAGGCGGCCTCGCGCCGCTATTTCGGCAAGAGCGCGCGCGACGTCACTCTGTCGGAGGCGGCCCTTCTCGCCGGCCTCTTGAAGGCGCCGTCGCGACTGTCGCCGGCGCGGGATCCGAAGGCGGCGGAGGAGCGTTCGCAGCTGGTGCTCGCCGCCATGCGCGACGAAGGCAAGATCAGCGCCAAGGAACTGGCCTCGGCGATGAGCGCGCCGGCAACGCGCGCGCCATCCTATTGGACCGGCTCGGAAAACTATGTCGCCGACACCATCATGGAAGAATTGCCCGATTTGATTGGTGACGTGCGCAGCGACATCGTCGTCGACACCACCGTCGACCTCAACCTGCAGAAGCTCGCCGAACAGTCGATCCGCCGGCTGATCGACGAGAGCGGCAAGAAGCTCAATGTCAGCCAAGGCGCGCTGGTCTCGATCGACAATTCCGGCGCCGTGCGCGCCATGGTCGGCGGCTACGACTATTCGACCAGCCAGTTCGACCGCGCCTCCGAAGCACGCCGCCAGCCGGGCTCGGCGTTCAAGCCGTTCGTCTATATGGCCGCGCTGGAAGCCGGCCGCACGCCCGACAGCGTGCGCAACGACGCACCGATCAAGATCGGCAAGTGGACACCGGACAATTACGGCGGCAAGTATTTCGGCAAGGTGACGTTGGCGACCGCTTTGGCGAAGTCGCTGAATTCCGTCGCCGCACAGCTGACCATGGAAGTCGGGCCCGACGCCGTGGTCGAGGCGGCGCACCGTATGGGCATTCAGTCCGATCTGATCGCCAACACCTCGATCGCGCTCGGCACTTCGGAGGTGACGCCGCTGGAGCTGACATCGGCCTATGTGCCGTTCGCCAATGGCGGCTACAAGCCCGACATCCATTTCATCCGCCGCATCACCACGACCGAAGGCAAGGTGCTCTATGACGACAATGGCGGCAGCGCGCCGCGCGTCGTCAAGCAGAACATTGTCGGCATGATGAACTCGATGATGACCGGCACGGTCGAGATCGGCACGGCGAAGAAGGCGGCCTTCGCCTGGCCGTCTGCCGGCAAGACCGGAACCAGCCAGAATTCGCGCGACGCCTGGTTCGTCGGTTACACCGCAAACCTCACCACCGGCGTATGGTTCGGCAATGATGACGGCACGCCGATGAAGAAGGTCACCGGTGGCGCGCTGCCGGCACAGGCCTGGCACGAATTCATGGTGGCGGCGCATGAAGGCGTGCCGGTCAGGCCGCTGCCCGGGACCTGGAAATCGACGCCGCCCGACACCATCGTGCCCGACGATATTCCGTCAGTCGATAACAATCAGGCGGCGCCGTTGCCTGCCGTGGCCGTCAGCCGTTCGGAGCCTGCTGCCGCGCCGGCACCTGCTGCTGTACCCGCACAAGCACCGGTCCGCCGTCCGGCCGAAACGGTCGATGCCGACGGCTTCGACATGCCGGGCGACGGCGGCACCACGGCCTCGATCAAGCACCCGGTACCGCCGGGCAGCGTCGGCGGCCCGGCCAAGAAGCGGAAAACCTCAATCCTGGATATTCTCGGCGGCGGCTGAGCGGCTCGTCATTCTGGCTTCAAACCAATGGCGAGCTGGCAATCCGTTCCTCATATGAGAGCTGAGTTGACAATTCGGCCTCTCGCCACCTCCGCCGCATTCGGCTACATCTCCGGCCGGAGTGACAGACATGGCTGAGACCGACACCAGAAAAACCATCGTGCTGACCGGAGCCAGCCGCGGCATCGGCCATGCCACGGTCAAGCGCTTTTCGCGTGAGGGCTGGCGGGTCATCACCTGTTCGCGCCAGGCTTTTGCCGAGGATTGCCCGTGGCCGGCCGGCCCAGAGGACCACATCAAGGTCGATCTCGCCGACCAGGAGGATGTCGGCATCGCCGTCTCGGAGATCCGTCACCGGCTGGAAGCGCATGGCGGGCAATTGCACGCGCTGGTCAACAATGCCGGCATTTCGCCGAAGCTCAAGGACGGCAACAGCCGCATGGATTCGATCGACACGCCGATGCATGTCTGGCGCGATGTGTTCCAGGTGAATTTCTTCGCGCCGATCATGCTCGCGCGGGGCCTCTTCAAGGAGCTTGCTGCAGCGAAAGGTTCGATCGTCAACGTCACCTCGATCGCCGGCACGCGCGTGCATCCTTTCGCCGGCACCGCCTATGCGACCTCGAAGGCGGCGCTCGGCTCGCTGACGCGCGAGATGGCGCATGATTTCGGCCCGCACGGCATCCGCGTCAATGCGATTGCGCCGGGCGAGATCGACACCGCGATCCTGTCGCCTGGCACCGACAAGATCGTCGAGACGATCCCACTCAGGCGCCTTGGCGCCACCTCGGAAGTCGCCGACATCATCTTCTTCCTGTGCTCGCAGCAGGCGTCCTATGTGACGGGCTCGGAAATCCACATCAATGGCGGCCAGCACGTCTGAGCACTGACAGACTGCTCATTCGGCGATGGTGAGAACAGCCTTGCCGCTGAAGCTGCGCTGTCGCAGGGCGTCCAGAGCCTGGGCGATGTCTGTCCACGGCACGGTCATGGACACACGGGTTTCCAGCCGGCCAGCCGCGACCAGAGCGAGCAGCGAGGCGATGTCCGCGCCAATGGCTGGACCGGATGTGTAGTAGGCGAAAGTCTGAAGCCTCGCTCCCTCATGGCCCGGAACGAACTGTCTGAAGCCAACCGGCGTGAGTTCGCCGCTGCTCGAACCGAACATGACGATGGTGCCGCCGGGGGCGACGCGGTCGATGGCATGGGCGAGGCTTTGGCCGCCGACCGACTCGGTGATCAGAGAGAATGGCCCTTCGGCCAGTTCGATCGACTCGACGACCTCGTGAGCACCAAGACCGCGGAGATCCTCGGCGTGCCGGGCGGCGGCGATTGCAATCACCGCGGCGCCTTGCTCGCGGGCGATCTGGATCTGGAAACGGCCGACCGCGCCGCTGGCGCCGGTGATCAACACCTGCTGTCCCGCGAGGTCGCCGCCATGGCGCAAGACCCTGAGAGCCGTCGTGCCCGCGACCGGAAGCGTGGCGGCGGACCCGAAGCTGACCTCGTCCGGGATGACGGCGAGGCGGTCGGTCGGAACGGCGACCTGTTCGGCCCAGCCGGCCTCGTCGACCAAAGCCACAACCCGGGCGCCGACGGCAGGCCCGGAGCCATCGGCTGCCGCCCGCTTGATTACTCCAACCACGTCCTGGCCAGGTATCCAGCCTTCCGGGCGTATGGTGAGCAGGCGCAATTCACCGCGGTTCAAGGAGGTTGCGTGGACGCAGACAAGCGCTTCGTTGGGGAGGGGCCGAGGGTCCTCGACCTCGGCGAGACTGATCCGGGTGATGCTCTCGGGAGAGATGACAAGCGCGCGCATGGGAAGCCTTCCTGCCGGTTTGTGACATGCCAGCCACGAACCAGAGTCTATCGACTCCCCGCATCAAAGAATTTAGCTATCACGGCGAATAGTCCCTAAAAGCCATCAATCATGAGGCAGCCGCTCCGCTACCCCTGGGTCAATTTCGATGTCGATGATGTGCAGGCACCTGCGATTGCCGTGCGCGTCGATGTCACCGAAACCAAAGCGGAAGTCGCCGCCCATTGGCACCGCAAGGGCCAGCTCGTCTTCGCGCTCGGCGGTGGCGTCACTTGCCGCGTCCCGAGCGGCCTGTGGATGGTGCCGCCGCATTGCGGTGTGTGGCTTCCTGGCAGTATGGAACACAGCAACATCGCGACCGCCAATGCGCGGATCTTCTTCGTCTATATCGAGCCGGGAGCCGCCGATCTGCCGGACCGGTGCTGCACGCTGTCGATCTCGCCATTGTTGCGCGAACTGATCATCGAGCTGGCCGATCGCGTGGAGGAAGATGAGGCGAGGGACGGGCTCTTGACCACGATCCTGCTTTCGGAACTGCCGCGCATGCCTGTCCAGCAGCTGCATCTGCCGATCTCCGCCGAGCCGCGCTTGCGGCGGATCGCCGAAGCGTTGGCGCAGAACCCTGCCGATCGCAGCACGCTTGCCGAGTGGGCCAACCGTGTTGCGCTCTCAGAAAGCAGCCTCGCCCGTCTCATCGTGAAGCAGACCGGCCTGAGCTTCGGCCGCTGGCGCCAGCAATTGCACCTGATCGTCGCCATAAGGGAGCTGGCCTCGGGTGCCAGCGTGCAGCAGGTTTCAGGCGATCTTGGCTATGGCTCCGTCACCGCCTTCATCACCATGTTCAAGAAGGCGCTTGGCAAGCCGCCGGCAAAGTATCTCGCCAGCGTCGCGCACAATGGCGGCTCCGCCTTCGTTGGATGATCGATGCGCCTGTGGCAAGCCTCAGGCCGGGGAGGGCTCAATGGCTTCGGGGCGCGGCATCGGCTTTTGCTCCAGCACTTCTTGCACGATGCTGCGGGCGATCTCGCGTTCGCCCATGATGACGGTGTCGGCGCCGAGCCCCATCAGGTGCTCGACCTCGGCATCGGAATGGGCCCGCGCTATGACGTTGATGCCGGGATTGGCGGCGCGTGCCCTGAGCACGATCTGCCCGGCCTCGAACGCGTTGGGGATGGCAAGGATCAAGCGTTTGGCCCCCTGCGGATTGGCGGCGGCAAACACGCCCCCATTGGCCGCATTGCCGGAGACGATTTCGACGCCGTCGTCTCTGAGCCTCGCCAGCGTCTTGTCGGCGTCCTCGATGACCAGGAAGGGCAGCGATGCCTGTTTCAGCGCCGCGCCGACCAGGCTGCCGACGCGGCCGTAGCCGACCAGGATGGTGTGGCCCGAGAGCGTTGTGCGTGGCGGTGGGCCATTCTCTTTTGCCGCGGCGGCCACCGAGGCCACTTGTCCGGGCTGCGTCGCCGGGCCGACCGGCTTGGCCTCTTCCGGTGGTGCTGCCTTGGCGGCGCGCGCGTCCAGCCATGGCTTCATCCAGTCGAGGGCGAGGAACATCAGGGGATTGACCAGGATCGACAGGATGGCGCCTGCCAGGATCAGGTCGCGTCCCTGTTCGGGCAACAGCTTCAGCCCGACGCCGAGCTCCGCCAGGATGAAGGAGAATTCGCCGATCTGCGCGAGGCTGGCCGAGATCATCAAGGCGGTTCCCAGCGGATAGCGGAAGGCGATGACGATAACGAAGGCGGCCAGCGACTTGCCGATGACGATGATGGCCAGCGTCGCCAGGATCGGCCAGCCATTGCTCATCAGGCTGAACGGATCGAACAGCATGCCGACCGAGACGAAGAACAGCACCGAGAAGGCGTCGCGCAGCGGCAGTGATTCCTCCGCCGCGCGGTGGCTGAGCTCGGATTCGCTCATGATCATGCCGGCGAAGAAGGCACCGAGCGCCAGCGAGACGCCGAACAGTTTGGCGGCGCCGAAGGCGACGCCGAGCGCGATCGCCAGCACCGCCAGCCGGAACAGTTCGCGCGAGCCGGTATGGGCGACGTAATGCAGGATCCACGGAATGACGCGGCGGCCAACCACCAGCATGACGATGACGAAGGCGACGACCTTGGCCAGCGTGAGGCCGACGACGCCCCAGATGCCGAAGCTGGCCGGCAGCGACAAAAGGCTCGCATGGTCATCGACCTGCGGCTGGCCGCCGAGCACGCCGGCCAACGCCGGCAAAAGCACCAGCGCCAGCACCATGGCGAGGTCCTCGACGATCAGCCAGCCGACGGCGATGCGGCCGCGCTCGGTCTCGATCAGCCGTCGCTCCTGCAACGCGCGCAACAGCACCACTGTGGACGCGACGGAAAGCGCTAGGCCGAAGACGAGGCCTGCGCCCATCGACCAGCCGAGCATCCAGGCAAGGCCGGCGCCCAGCGCGGTGGCAAAGCCGATCTGGAAGATGGCGCCGGGTACGGCGATGGCGCGGACGGAGAGAAGATCCTTCAGGGAGAAATGCAGGCCGACGCCGAACATGAGCAGGATGACGCCGATTTCGGCCAACTCATTGGCAAGACTGGCATCGGCGACGAAACCCGGCGTGTTCGGTCCGACCAGCACGCCGGCGACGAGGTAGCCGACCAGCGGCGGGATGCGAAAACGGTTGGCGAGCGCCCCGAAGATGAATGCCAGCCCCAGACCGGCGACGATGGTGGCGATAAGGGGCGTGTCATGCGGCATTGTCTATGGAGCGCCTTTCGGGAAATGTCGGGTGTGCGCCGCCCGAAGCCGCCGCCTTTTTCAATATGGTGGAGGGGGTGCGGGCGACGCAACCCGCAAGACGTAAATTGGTGGCCAGAGGCACCGAAAACGAAAGGCACGCGCAGCAAAACCGCTGCGCGCGCCAATACCGAATGATCGATGAGCGTCACGCCGCGTGCAGCATGGCCTCGATGTCGATCAGCGGGCGGTTGGTCAGTGTCTTTGGGATCTCCGCCTGCACCTTGTCGGTGACTTCCTTGTGCAGTTTCTTGCGCATGGTGCCGAGCACCAGCGGTGGCGCGACCAGCACGATGTCGTCGAAGATGCCGTGATGGGCGAGCTTGTAGAGCCGGTCTGCGATCTCTTCGGCAAAGCGTTCCTTGCCCTGCCGGTGCCAGTCGGTTTCCTCAACCGCGCTGCGATGCACGGAGGGGCCGTCATTGTAGCGGCCGGGACTGTCGCTGCCTTGTTCGCGCGTTGCCGGATTGTCCTGTTTCATCTCCTGGAAGAGCTGCAGGTTCGGATAGAGATTGTCGCCCTCGTTCTTCAGGAACAGCGCTTTCTCGCCATCGGCCACCATGACCAAAAGGCCATGTTTCAGGTTGATCTTGCTCATTTGCGGGCTCCTGTTTGAAGGTTCAAATCCAGCCGACGATTGTCTGTTACGGCAGGGGCAGAACGCGTGGCGAAGCGGGAACGTTCCACTTCGTTCGCCGAGATCGCACGCAGCCATATCAAGCCCGATCTATCGTCCATCGGAGCAATGTCCGAGGTGACGGCTTTAATCTACTAGATTGGTAGAATTTAGAAAAAATAATTTTGCAGCTTGGCCGGCTCCCGGATAAAAGAGCCGCAGAACAAAGCCTGCGGCAGCAGCTTGAATCCGCCTGATATGCGGATGTGGAATATTTTTCTCTTGGCCCCTTGGCTTGCGGAAAACCGATTGCCTCCCGTCAGAGGATGCGCGAGTGGGTTCCTTCAGCTTTTTCGCGTCCGCGCCTAAAACTGCCGAATTGTTCCGGAATCTGTTCGTCATGCCGCACGCCAATCCCAAGCTCACCGCGTTCCCGGTCTTCATGCGGGTCGAAGGCGAAGCCGTGGCCATCGTCGGCGGCGGAGGCGAAGCATTGGCCAAGGCGCGGCTGCTCGATCAGTCAAGTGCTGTGCTTCGCATCATCGCCGATGTTGCCGACGCCGAATTGCTGAGCTTCATCGCCGCGACCGGCGCCATCCGTATCGACGCCCCCTACGACGCCGCGCATCTCGAAGGCGCGATCCTGGTGTTTGCCGCCAGCGGCGACGAGAGGCTCGACCGCCGCGTCGCCGACGATGCGCGCCGCCTTGGCATTCCGGTCAATGCCGTCGACCGGCCGGAGCTGTGCGATTTCTTCACCCCGGCGCTGGTCAACCGCGCCCCGGTCGCCATCGCCATCGGCACGGAAGGCGCGGGTCCGGTGCTGGCGCAGATGCTGCGCAGCCGCATCGACCGCATGCTGTCGCCGTCGCTCGGGCCGCTGGCAGCGCTTGCCGCCTCGTTCCGGGGTGCCGCCGAAAAGCTGCTGCCGAAAGGCAACGCCCGCCGCCAGTTCTGGAGCAGTTTTTTCCAGGGTGCACCGGCGCGCGCCGTCGAAGCCGGCGAGCTTTCGCAGGCGCATGACGCCGCCGCCGATCTGTTGCTGTCGAAGGCTCCGGCTTCGGGCCATATCGCCCTGGTCGGCGCCGGGCCAGGTGCTGAGGATCTTCTGACGCTGCGCGCGCATCGGCTTTTGATGGAAGCCGACGTCATCGTCTATGACGCGTTGGTGCCGGAGGCGATCGTCGCCATGGGCCGCCGCGACGCCGAGCGGCTGCCGGTCGGAAAACGCAAGGGATGCCACACCAAGAGCCAGGCCGAGATCAATGCGCTGCTGGTCGAGCTTGGCAGGCAGGGCAAGCGCGTCGTGCGGCTGAAGTCGGGCGACCCGCTGGTGTTCGGCCGCGCCGGCGAGGAGATGGCCGCACTGCGCGATGCCGGAATCGCCTATGATGTCGTCCCCGGCGTCACCGCCGCCTTTGCCGCCGCCGCCGACTTCGAGCTGCCGCTGACGCTGCGCGGCGTCTCCTCGTCGATGGTGTTCACCACCGGCCATGATCTGAAGGGCAATTCGCTGCCGGATTGGGCCAAGCTCGCCATTTCCGGCGCCACCGTCGCCGTCTATATGGGCCGCTCGGTCGCCGCCGAAGTCGCCGGGCGGCTGATCGAGGCCGGCCTGTCGCCGGACACGGCGGTTGCCGTGGTCGAGAATGCCAGCTTGCAGAACCGCCGCCGTTTCCACGGCACGCTGGCCGATTTGCCGTCGCTGGAAGCGCGCGCCGATCTGGCCGGTCCGGTGATGACCATCATCGGCGACGCGGTTGCCGGCGCCAACTTTGAACGTTCCGAGCCGCTCGCGGCACATAACTATGAGGGCGCCGCCAACGCGGCCGGCGCAGAGGTCGAGCCATGAAGATACTGACCGCAAACCGCCTCTCCGACGGCATCGCCGTCTGGTACGCCGACGGCGGCTGGGCCGAGACGGTCGACCATGCCGACCTTGCCCATGACCAAGCGGCAGAGGACAGGCTGGAAGCAATCGGCGCCAAGGCCAACGCCAACAATCAGGTTGTCGACGTCAATCTGATCGACGCTGAAGTCGTCAATGGCATCGTCGTGCCGGTGCGGCTGCGCGAAAAGATCCGCGCCGCCGGCCCGACCATCCGGGAAGATCTGGGCAAGCAGGCTGCGCGGGCAGCGTAACAAAATACGGGCGGACGCGCCCTGAAAGACGAAACATGTACCGCTACGATGAGTTCGACCACGATTTTGTCCAGGCCCGCGTCGCCGAGTTCAGCGACCAGGTCGAACGCCGGCTGTCCGGCGAGATCACCGAGGATCAGTTCCGGCCGCTGCGGCTGATGAACGGCGTCTACCTGCAGCTGCACGCCTACATGCTGCGCATCGCGGTGCCCTATGGCACGCTGAACAGCGCCCAGTTGCGCATGCTCGGCCACATCGCGCGCAAATACGACAAGGGCTACGGCCATTTCACCACGCGCCAGAACATCCAGTTCAACTGGCCGGCGCTGTCCGACATTCCGGCGATCCTGGCCGATCTCGCCAGCGTCGAGATGCATGCCATCCAGACCAGCGGCAATTGCATCCGCAACGTCACCGCCGATCATTTTGCCGGCGCCGCCGCCGACGAGGTCGCTGATCCGCGCCCCTATGCCGAGATCCTGCGGCAATGGTCGTCTGTGCATCCGGAATTCTCGTTCCTGCCGCGCAAGTTCAAGATCGCGGTGACCGGGGCCGAGCGCGACCGCGCCGCCATCCAGACGCATGATATCGGTCTGCATCTGAAGAAGGACGCCGCCGGCGAGCTCGGCTTTGCCGTCTATGTCGGTGGCGGCCAGGGCCGCACGCCGATGGTGGCGCGCAAGATCCGCGACTTCCTGCCGGAAGCCGACCTGCTGTCCTACTGCACCGCGATCCTGCGCGTGTACAACCTCTATGGCCGCCGCGACAACAAGTACAAGGCGCGCATCAAGATCCTCGTCCACGAGACCGGCGTCGAGGAAATCACCCGCCAGGTCGAGGCCGAATGGCAGGAGCTGAAGGACGCCGAGCTGAAGCTGCCGGAAGCCGACATCCGTGCCATCGACGCCTATTTCGCGCCGCCGGCACTGACCGCCCGGCCGGAAGGCGACGCGGCGATCAAGCTGGCGCGGCTCGATTCCAAAAGCTTCTCGGACTGGCTCGACCAGAATGTCGTGACGCATCGCCATCCCGACTATGCCGCGGTGACGATCTCGCTGAAAGGCATCGGCGAGGTGCCGGGCGATGCCACCGACAGCCAGATGGAAGCGGTCGCCGACATCGCCGAGAAATACGCGTTCGACGAACTGCGCGTCAGCCATGAGCAGAACCTGATCCTGCCGCATGTGGCGCGCGCCGATTTGAAAGCGGTCTACGACGCTTTGGTCGACATTGGCCTCGCGACGGCCAATTCCAACCTGATCAGCGATATTATCGCGTGCCCTGGCCTCGACTATTGCGCGCTGGCGACGGCGCGCTCGATCCCGATCGCGCAGGAGATTTCGCTTCGCTTCGCCTCGCTCGAGCGGCAGCGCGAGATCGGCGAATTGAAGCTCAAGATTTCCGGCTGCATCAATGCCTGCGGCCATCACCATGTCGGCCATATCGGTATCCTCGGCGTCGAGAAGAAAGGCTCCGAACTCTACCAGGTGACGCTTGGCGGATCGGCCGACGAGAACACCTCGGTTGGCGAAATCATCGGCCGCGGCTTCTCTTCGGAAGAGATCACGGACGCCATCGAGCAGATCGTCGACACCTATCTCGGCCTTCGGCTCGGTCCCAGTGAACGTTTTATCGACGCCTACCGCCGTGTCGGTCCCGCGCCGTTCAAGGAGGCGCTCTATGCTGGCGAAACCAAGGCCGCTTGACCGCATCCTCGACGTCGACGACAGCATCGCCGCCAAAGCGGCGGGCTTCGACGCGCTGTATGGACATCTGAGCCCGCTCGACATCATCGAACGCGCGGCGAGCGAATTGTTTCATGACGAGATCGCCGCCGTGTCGTCCTTCGGCGCGGATTCCGCCGTCCTGCTGCATATGATCGCCAAGGTCGACCGCACGCTGCCGGTCATCTTCCTGGACACCGGCAAGCATTTCGAAGAGACGCTGGGCTATCGCGATGCGCTGGTCGCCGATTTCGGGCTGACCAACATCAGGGTGATCAAGCCCGAAGACGCAGCGCTCGAACGGGTCGATCCGACCGGCAATCTGCACCAGAGCAACACCGATGCCTGCTGCGACGTGCGCAAGGTCGAGCCGCTGGCGCGCGGCGTCGCCCCCTTCCGGGCCTGGCTGACCGGCCGCAAGCGCTTCCAGGCGGCGACGCGAGCCGCGCTGCCGGTGTTCGAGGCGGTCGGCCCGCGCGTACGCATCAATCCGCTGGCGCACTGGACGACATCCGATCAGGCCGACTACATGCGCGCGCATGCGCTGCGCGAAAATCCGCTGGTTGCGTACGGCTATCTGTCGATCGGCTGCTTCCCATGCACGCAGCCGGTGCAGCCGGGCGAAGATGCGCGCAGCGGACGCTGGGCCGGTCATGCCAAGACCGAGTGCGGCATCCATCTGTCGGGACTGGAAGTGTCGCTGACCGACGCATCCCTTTAAGCTATGGTGATATTCAGGTGAGGCTGGCCTGCAACGGCGGCTTCCGCCCGGAGGCCGCCGGTTTCGTGTGGACCGGCTTTCGCGGACTTCGATTTTGGGGCTTTTAGGAATTTTCGATGACTGAACCGACGACAGCGGAGACCCGCCTCTGGACCCGGACGGGTTTTCGCGAAGACGAGTGGACACATGCCGAAAGTGCGGATGCACTGGCGGGCAATGGCCGCTTCATCCTGCCGTTGCAGGCATTTCTCGGCCTCGATGCCGAAGTGCGGCGCTCGGCCAAGGAGCGGCTTGGCGTCGCGCTGCAGCCCGGCGACCAGCTGGAAAAGATTGTGGATCTGCTCGACCAGCTGTCGCTGGTGGCGCTGGCCTTCCCGGCCTTCAGCGACGGCCGCTCGTTTTCCAAGGGCGAATTGCTGCGCAGCCGCTACCATTTCGAGGGCGCGGTCCGCGCCACTGGCCAGGTGCTCGTCGACCAGCTGCCGCATATGCTGCGCCTCGGCTTCGACGAGTTCGAAATCTCCAACCCGGTTCTGCTGAAGCGCCTCGAAGAAGGCCGCACAGGCGGGCTGGGCCTTTACTATCAGCCGACCGAAGCGTCGGAGCCGAAGGGGCCGAAATACTCCTGGCGGCGCGTTCGCAACAGCTGACGCAGCGATAATTTCGCCTGTCTTTACAAAGACTATGATCTCTTGGCTGTCCGGACGGAAGTATCCGCCAGGGAGGAAGGCGCGCTGATCGGCGGCAACACCAATGCAGCGACCATCATGATCGCCGAAAAGGCGGCTGACGTGATCAGGGCTGCAAGGTCCTGATGCGCGAGGAGCGCAAGGCCACCTGAGCAGATCTTCTGGGAGATGCAGCCGCGCCTTTGGTGCGGCGGTTTATTTCTTGTTTTATGCGATCCCGAGGGAAAGCGCTGCGCGCTTTTCCCGGGAAAACCGCATCACACTTTGCTGGAATGCTTTCAGGCCAAGGCCCGCGCTTCGCGAAACGAGATCAGCTTGCGGCGGTTCTCGTCCCACAACGCCAGCTTGACGCAGCGCAGGCTGTCGAGAAGCGTGACGCGGCCGATGCCGCGCAGTTCGGGATAGTCGCGCAGCACTTCCTGCAGCCGGTAACCCGGCACCTTGGCCGAGAGATGGTGCACGTGATGGACGCCGATATTGCCGGTGAACCAGTTCAGCACCGGCGGCAAATCATAATAGGACGAGCCGTGCAGGGCGGCACGCTGGAATTCCCACTCTTCGTCCTTCGCCCATTCCGTCTCCTCGAACTGGTGCTGGACGTAGAACAGCCAGATTCCGGCCGATCCGGCCAGGATCACGATCGGCAAATGGACGATCAGGAAAGCGCCGGGGCCGACCAGCCAGATAAGCAGCGCTGCCGCGACCGCGATGCCGAGATTGGTGGTCATCGACGACACCCAGGGCGTCAGGCCGCCGCGCATCATGCCGACCGGCAGCCTCTGCTCGAAGATGAACAGCCAGATCGGGCCAAGGCCGAACATCACCAGGGGATGGCGGTAGAGACGATAGGCAAGGCGTCCCCGCCAAGACAGCTGCCGGTATTCAGCAACCGTCAACGTCCTGATATCGCCCATGCCGCGCTCGTCAAGATTGCCGGCGCTGGCGTGATGGGTGGCGTGCGCGCGCCGCCAGCAATCGTAAGGGGTCAGCGTCAGCACGCCGAGCGCGCGGCCGATCCAGTCGTCGGCAGTGCGGTTGGCGAAGAAGGAGCCGTGGCCGCAATCGTGCTGGATCATGAAGATCCGCACCAGAAAACCAGCGGCGGGAAGGATCAGGATCAAGCCCCACCAGTGGCCATAGGAATAGGCTGCCGAAGACAGCGCCCACAGCGTAACGAAAGGAATAAGGGTGATGGCGAGTTCAAGAGTGCTGCGTCGCCGGTCGGGCTTCTTGTAGCGCGCCAGGATCTTCAACCAGGCGCGCTTGCTGTTGGCGGCCGTCTCGGGGGAAATCATGTTCATCAGGAAGCATAGGCGGGGCGTCCCGCTGCCGCAAGGAAAAGCTCACGCAAAATTACTGCGCGTAATTGTCGCGCGATAGCATCGCTATTGACGGCGTTGGCCGCCGGCCATGCTGGCTTCTATGCCGTCCAGCCGGTCGAGCAGGTCCCGGAAACGGGCGGGAATGTCGGCCTCGGTGCGGAAGGCCGGCAAGGTGCGCAAGAAGCGCGTCGTCGCCTCGGTGCCGAACTGGCGCCTGATGTCGGCGGCGAGCTCTTCGCTTCTGTTGCCAGTATTGCGGTCCATTGTCTCAAATCCTGTGTCGGTTTCAAAACTCCTCCAAGCTTTGAATGGTTCCCCATAGCGGGGTATTGGCAAGCAAAGGCTGCCGTTACGGTAAAGTTTGAATTAATTTTGAACGTCCTTGCGCCCCACACCAAGTCCGACGGGCTGCCCGCAACATTGCCTGCTGTGGGGCGTCCTCCTGGGCTTGCCCCTTGATTTTTGGCCGCCAAACCTCGATATCGGGCGCAAATCCAAACCATTCGAATGACGGGAAATGGCGATGAGCGACCAGACAAAAGACGAACGCGCGCCCGAGGATATCGAAACGGCCGAGGCCGAGCGCACGCAAGGCGGCATCGACGGCGACTATGAAGCGCTGGTGCGGTTGCTGAAGGAAAACGAGGAGCTGAAGGACCGCGCGCTGCGCGTCGCAGCCGAGATGGAGAATCTGCGCCGCCGCACCGCCCGCGACGTGCATGATGCGCGCGCCTATGCGGTGGCCAATTTCGCCCGCGACATGCTGTCGGTGTCGGACAATCTGCGCCGCGCGCTCGATGCTATCCCCGCCGAGGCGAAAGCGGCCGGAGATGCCGGCTTCAAGGCGCTGATCGACGGCGTCGAGATCACCGAGCGCGCCATGCTGTCGACGCTGGAACGGCATGGGGTGAAGAAGCTCGAACCGGAAGGTGAGAAGTTCGACCCGAATTTCCACCAGGCGATGTTCGAAGTGCCCAATCCCGATGTGCCGGCCAACACCGTCGTCCAGGTCGTGCAGCCGGGCTATTCGATCGGCGAGCGCGTGCTGCGGCCGGCCATGGTCGGGGTCGCCAAGGGCGGCCCCAAGATCGCGGCCACCGAAGCGCCGGTCGAGCCGGGGCCGGTGAACGAGCAGGCCGAGAAGGATGCGTGAGTAGGGTAGGCAGTAGGGAATAGGGAATAGGGAATAGGGAATAGGGAATAGGGAATAGGGAATAGGGAATAGGCAGGCGTATCAATCGCGCGGCTTCGTGTTATTCATACTTTCCCTAATTCCCAATCCCTACTACCTCATGTCCCTGACACCCATCGACCTCCTCGACTATGCCGGCGTCGCCGTCTTTGCCGCGACCGGGGCGTTGGCGGCTTCGCGCAAGCAGCTCGACATTATCGGCCTCCTGTTTCTGGCCAGCGTCACCGGCATTGGCGGCGGCACGCTTCGCGACGTCATCCTCAACCTGCCCGTCTTTTGGGTCGCCAACTCCGGCTATGTGCTGGTTTGCGCGGCGGTTGCGGTGCTGGTCTTCTTCATCGCCCACCGCGTCGAATCCCGCTGGAAATGGCTGCTCTGGCTCGACGCCATCGGATTGGCGGCCTTTTCCGTAATGGGCGCGGCCAAGGGGCTGGCCATCACCGGCTCGCCGGTCGTCTCCGTTGTTATGGGCGTGTTGACCGCCACATTTGGCGGCATCCTGCGCGATCTGCTGGCCGGCGAGCCATCGGTGCTGCTCAGGCCCGAAATCTACGTCACCGCCGCACTCGCGGGCGCCGGCCTCTACACACTTGGCGATCTTGCCGGCCTGCCGCCGCTCGCCTCGGATATTGCCGGCTTCGTCGCGGCTTTCCTGGTGCGCGGCGGCGCGCTGAAATTCGGCTGGACCTTTCCGTCCTACAAGAGCCGCCCGGGACGGCGACCGGAGGATATTCCGTAGGGAGAGGGAATAGGGAATAGGGAATAGGGAATAGGGAATAGTCAGCAATTCGCGGCAGCCTTCACTACTGCCTACTGCCTACTGCCTACTGCCTACTGCCTCACGCCGCAAAGCGCTGCGCTTCCCCGCCATAATAGTTGACGTAGCGGGCGCCGATTTCCTTGACCGGCATCACCACGAACACATCGACGGTGGAGAACTCACGGTCGATGACGCAGCCGTCGCCGATGCGGGCGCCGACGCGCAGATAGCCCTTGACCAGCGGCGGCATGGCCGCGATCGCCGCCTTGGCGTTGACCGCCTCGATCGGCATCAGATCCATCGAGCAATAGCGGCCGGAGACCGCCCGCACATCCCAGGCGGAGTTGGTCCGGCAGTGATGGGCAAGGTAGGTGAGCGCCTCGGCATGCGCAGCCGGCACCGTGCCAGGGAACGAGGCACAACCGGTCATCACGCCGATCTCATAGTGGTTGATGTAGGCCCAGATGCCTTGCCACAGCGCCTCAATGGTGCGCTTCGAGCGGTATTCCGGCAGCACGCAGGAGCGGCCGAGCTCAAGGAAGCGCTGGCCGGGATGGCGGGCGATCAGCTTGGTCAGTTCGAACTCGCCTTCGGAATAGAAGCCGCCGGCGGTCGCCGCAATCTCTTGCCGCAGCAGGCGGTAAGTGCCGACGATGCGGCGATGCTCGGGGCCGGAGATCGAGGTGTCAAGCACCAGCAGATGGTCGCACAGCGGGTCGAAGCGGTCGGCGTCGCGCCGGTCCTGCGCCTGGAACAGGTCCTTCCTGGCGCCAAGCTCGTCATAAAACACCCGGTAGCGCACTTCCTGCGCGGCGGCGATCTCGGCCTCATTGCGGGCAAGCCGCACTTCGAGATTGCCGATACGGCCCAGCGGTGCGCCTGTTGCGACGGCATCGGCGTTCCGCGCGGCGAGCAAAGCGCCGCCTGCGCTGGGCCGAGTGTCACATTCCGGCATAACTGTATGCACGAGTGATTCTCCTTCGAGCCATCCCTCTTGGCACGGGGATACGGTGTAGGTGCAACAGGATTGTGACAGTACCGTGATACGGCGCGACGGGCAATACTTCGTCGGCTGGCGAAAACCCTCATTCGGCTACCTACGTGACGCGAGGATTGCGCCAGCGTCACCTTGAAGCGCGTCGCGCTGGGACGATTCACGCGACGCGCTTCAAGTCTTTGTTTTGTGCATGTCGTCTTCTCAAAACCGGGGCCATTTTCGAGCGACATGAATTCAGGCGGCCACCTGGCCCTCGACGGCATGGACCAGCGCGTCGGGATCGAGCGGCTTGGTGACAAAGCCGCTGGCGCCATGGGCGAGCACGGTGTGGCGGGTCTTTTCCTGGCTGTCGGCCGAAAGCACCATGATCGGAACCGGCGGCACAGCCATTTCCTCCTCGTGGCGGCGGATGGCGGCGATCGCGTCCAGCCCGTCCATGACCGGCATGTGCAGATCCATCAGCACCACATCGAAGCGGTTTTTCAGCCCGGCTTCGGTCACCGCCTCGACCGCGGCCTTGCCATTGCCGACCACTTTCACGCGATGTCCCGCCTTCAAAAGCGTGGCGCGGGCAAGCATGGCGTTGATGTCGTTGTCTTCGGCGATCAGCACCGACAAGCCTTGCCGGCGCCCGCCATGGACACGAAGGGCGGACACGCCGCTCTTTTCCGGCTTGGGCTGGGGCAAGGCAGGGGCGTGATTGGTCAACAGCACGCGCAGCAGCGTTTCGCCGCGCACCGGCCTTGCCAGGAAGGTGGCGTAGCCGCTGGCGCGGAATTCGCCAAGCATGCCGCGGTCGGTCGGCGCGATCAGCGTGATCGCCTCGCAATCGGCAAAGCCACTCTGGCGCAGGCGCTTGAGCAGTCTGCCGTCGCCGTCCTCCAGGGCCGCGTCGATCAACAGCACATCGCAATGTTCGGCGAAGGGCGTCGCCTGGGAAGCGGTTGCGGCGACGTCGACGGCGCCGCCATGGGCGCGGATGGTGCGGGCGATGGCGTCGGCCTCGACGGCGTTCTTCGACACGATCACGGCGCGCCGGCCGGCCAGGATGTTCTGCCGGTTCTGCGGTGCCTCGGTTGCTCCTGCGGCCGGGATCTCGAAGACGAATTCCGATCCCTCGCCAAGCCGGCTCGACACCGAAATGGCACCGCCCATGGCGGCGACCAGGCGCCTCGATATGGCCAGACCGAGGCCGGCGCCGCCATGGGTGCGGGTCGAGGTGCCGTCGGACTGTTCGAACTCCTCGAAGATGCGCTCCATATCCTCTTCGCGCAGGCCAGGGCCGGTGTCGGCGACGGTGAAGCAGATGCGGTCGCTGGTCTCGGTGCGGGCCCGTGCAACCGAAACCAGCACGCCGCCGGTGTCGGTGAACTTGATCGCATTGCCGATCAGGTTGAGCAGCACCTGCCTGACCCTGCCGGGATCGGCCATGATCATCTGTGGCACGTCGGGCTCGACATGACAGCCGAGGCCGATGTTCTTGGCGAAGGCTTTCGCCGCCATCAGTTCGATGATGTTGTCGGCGATTTCGCGCAGCGATGTCGGCTGCGGCTCCGGGTCGAAACGGCCGGCCTCTATCTTGGAATAGTCGAGCAAATCCTCGATGAGCGCCAAAAGGGCGCTGGCCGAGGTCGAGACAGCGCCGACATAGGTGCGCTGCTCGGGCGACAGATTGGTGTCAGCCAGAAGCTTGGCCATGCCCATGATGCCGTTCATCGGCGTGCGGATCTCATGGCTGACGGTGGCGAGGAAGCGCGACTTGGCCTGGCTGGCATATTCGGCGCGCTCACGCGCGGTGATCAACGAGGATTCGGCGCGCTTGCGGGCGGTGATGTCACGGGCAATCGCCCGGTGCGAGACGGCGCCGCTATCCTTGTCGCGCACCGACAGTTCGATCCATGAGAACCAGCGCGGACCGTTCGGGGTACGTATGGAGACGTCGGTGGAACTCAGGCATTCATGATCGGAAAAGGCGGCGTCGGGAACGATACCGACATCGATGCCGAGGTCGGCCAGAGTCCTGCCGGCAAGGTCGCGCTGATCGGTTCCGACGAGGCCGGCGAAAACCATGTTCGCATAGACGATGTGGCCGTCGCGGTCGCGGTGGACGACGAGATCGCCGAGCGCATCGATCAGCCCGCGAAAACGCTCCTCGCTCTCCTGCATCTCCCACATGCGGTCGGCCAGCGTCTCGATCTCGGCGCGGCTGCGCGCGGCGGTTTCGTCGAGCAAGGCCGTCGCGCGGTGGACGGTGCGGCGGTTGCGCAGGTGCATGGCGACGCCGGCAAGGCCGGTCGCCAGCAGACCGAACGTGATGAAGATCGGCGCGCCGGTGAGGTGAGACAGGCCCGCCAGCACGACGCTGGCGACGACCGTCAGGAACAGCAGGCCCTCGTGCGTGGCGCGCGGAAAATCCGGCGCCAGCGGCGGCGCAGCAACATGCTGCCGCTTGGGCGTCGCCGGGTTCGGCCCGTCGATGCTTTCGGCGCGGCTCTTCTCTTTCCTGGCGGACTCCGCGATCATGCGGAAATCCTTGCCAGATAGAGATTATGGAAAAGCGCGGCGGATCGTTCGAATTTTAGCGGTCATGCATTTTTGCCGCCCGTTCTGGCGGCTTCGGGGCCTCACATATCCACGACCATGCGCCCCCTGATCTTGCCCTCGACGATGTCGTGGGCGGCGGCGATGATGTCGTCGAAGCCGATGGTCGTCGACAGGCCGGCGAGCTTTTGCAGATCGAGATCGCTGCCGATGCGGCGCCAGGCTTCGAGGCGCACGGCCTTGGGCGCCATCACCGAATCGATGCCGAGCAGCGAGACGCCGCGCAGGATGAACGGGGCGACGCTCGACGGCAGATCCATGCCACCCGCCAGGCCGCAGGCGGCGACCGCGCCGCCATAGGCGGTCATCGACAGCACATTGGCCAGCGTGTGGCTGCCGACGGCATCGATGCCGCCGGCCCAGCGCTCCTTGGCCAGCGGCTTGGCCGGCTGGGAGAGTTCCTCGCGCGAAATCACTTCGGCGGCACCGAGGTCGATCAGATAGGAGCTTTCGGCGTTGCGGCCGGTCGAGGCGATGACGTGATAGCCAAGGCTGGACAGGATCGAGACCGCGACCGACCCAACGCCGCCGGCTGCACCCGTCACCACCACCGGGCCGCGATCCGGCAGGATGCCGTGCCGCTCCAGCGCCATGACGCTGAGCATGGCCGTATAGCCGGCGGTGCCGACCGCCATCGCATCGTGCGCGCTGATGCCGTCGGGCAACGGCACCAGCCAGTCGCCGTTGACGCGCGCGCGCCCGGCATAGGCGCCGAAATGCGTCTCGCCGACGCCCCAGCCATTGAGGATGACCTTGTCGCCCTTGCGCCAGTCGGCATGCGATGAGGAGAGGACGGTTCCGGCGAAATCAATGCCCGGCACCAGCGGCCAGCGGCGGATCACTGGCGCTTTCCCAGTGATGGCCAGCCCGTCCTTGTAGTTGACCGTCGTCGCCTCGACCGCGACAGTTACGTCGCCTTCCATCAGATCGGCTTCGCTGAAATCGACGATCTCGACCGATTGCTTCTTTTCGGCGTCGCGCGAAACGAGGATGGCTTTGAAGGTTTCAGGCATCTCTTCTCCTCGGCTTCGCAAAGGCTGGCGGTCGGCATTGGCTGGCTCTGGCCGAACTGTGCGGCGACCGTCCGGCGAGGTCAATTGGTCAAAAGAGTCGGGCCGTCAGGCTTCTGGGCCTTGCGGCTTGGCCTCGCGCCGCCAGCCGATGAACTCGTCGAAGACGACCAGCGCCGCGCCGACCGAAATGAAGGCATCGGCAAGGTTGAAGACGGCGAAGGACCATACCGGCGTGTGGAACAATATATAGTCGATGACGTGGCCGTAGACGGCGCGGTCGATCAGATTGCCGATCGCGCCGCCGATGATCAGGGCAAAGCCGATGCGGGCCAGCACATGGCCGGAGGGCGTGCGCGTCGCCAGATAAAGCACGAAGGCAACGACCACGACCGCGATGACGACCAGGCCGGTGTCGCCGAAGGACGAGAACATCGAGAAGGCGATGCCGGTATTGTAGGTGCGAAACAGCGCCAGGAATGGCACCAGGTCGAGCTTTTCCTGGAAGACGAGGCCGGTCTCGATCAGATGCTTTATCCACTGGTCGAGCGCGATTGCCACCACCACCAGCAGCGCATAGGGAGACCATGATTTCACGATGTGGCGTCCTCGGGGGCAAGTTTCAGCGCGCCGCGCCGGATCTCGAACAGCATGATTCCGGTGGCGACCGCCAAATTGAGTGAATCGGCGCGGCCGGCCTGCGGAATCCGCAGCAGCCGGTCGCAGCTTTCCGCCAGATTGTCGGGCAGGCCCTGCTGCTCATTGCCCATCATCAAGAGCACCGGTCCTCGGGAGAAATCGACCGAGCGGTAGTCGACCGCACCCTTCAGATGGGTGCCGACCACCAGGCCCGAGAAGCTGTTTCGCCAAGCCAGAAATGCTTCCGGCGTCGCCTTGGTCACCGGCACGGCGAAGATCGAGCCCATGGTGGCGCGCACGGTCTCGACAGAAAAAGGATCGGTAGTCTCGCCGACCAGGATGACGCCCTTGGCGCCGACGGCATCGACGGTGCGGATGACGGTGCCGAGATTGCCGGGATCGCGCACCCGGTCGAGCGCCACCCAGACGTCGCCGTCGTGAGCGCGGATGTCTCTTAGCGGCAGCAGTTTTTGCCGGAAGACGCCGACCACCATTTGCGGATTGTCACGGCGGGTGATGGCGACCAGCACTTTTTCGGACACTTCGAGCACGGTGCCGCCGGCGGCAACCGTGCGCGCCGCCACCTTTTCGACCGCCGCATTGCCGCGTCCGGCCTTGGCGAAAACCAGCGTCCTGATCGACCAGCCGAGGTCGAGGGCGTCGATGACCAGCTTCAGCCCTTCGGCCATGAAGGCGTTGTGCTGGTCGCGGAATTTCTTCTGGGCGAGCGCCTTGATGTCCTTGATCAGCGGATTGGCAAGGCTGGTGACTTCCTTGACCTGCCCGGGCGCACCTGCGTGCCGCTCATTCATTCGGGACTCCCGGGCATTCAGGCCACCCAGCGCGAAAACAGCGATGTCGACAGCGCCCGGCCGGCAGATTGCTCGCGGATGATCAGTTCGCCTGATTCAACGGTGCCGCCCATGCCGGCAAAGGTGTCGCGCATCAAGGCATGGATGGCGAAGAAGGAGGCGCGGATGGAATAGGCGGTCAGCACTATGGCGACCGGTTTCGGCGTCAGGATCGCGCGGCAAAGGTCGGTCAGGCCGGGCAGGTCCTCGAACAACTGCCAGACCTCGCCCTTGGGTCCGCGGCCATAGGCAGGCGGGTCGAACAGGATGATGTCGTAGCGGCTGCCGCGGCGCTCTTCGCGCTCGGCGAATTTCACTGCATCGTCGACGATCCAGCGGATCGGCTTGCTGCCGAGACCGGCCATTTCCTGGTTTTCGCGCGCCCAGCCGACCGCCTTCTTGGAGGCATCGACATGGGTGACCTCGGCGCCGGCGCGGGCGGCCACCAGAGACGCGAGCCCGGTATAGCCGAACAGGTTCAGCACCTTGATCGGGCGCTTGGCCGCCGCGATCAGGCTGGCCATATGGTCCCAGTGCGAAGCCTGCTCGGGGAAGACGCCGACATGGCGAAACGAGGTGAAGCGGCCGAGATAGTCGATGCCGTCATGCTTCATCGGCCAGGTCTCGCCCAGCGGTACCTTCGGGAACCGCCAGCGGCCGATGCCTTCCTCGTCGGTGTCGCCGGTGAAGATGGCGTCGGCTCGGTCCCAGTCCCTGGCGGGCAAGGCCTTTTGCCAGATCGCCTGTCCCTCGGGCCGCACGATGCGGTAGGGGCCGTATTGTTCGAGCTTTTCGCCGGCGCCGCTGTCGAGCAGTGCATAATCCTGATTGGGCGCAACTTCGAGGATCACCGGCAGGCGCTCAGTGGGCAGGACGCCTTCGCGACGCGCCAGGATACGGGGGGCGGGCTTCGGATCAGACCGGTCGTCCGGTTTTGTTTCGCGGCGTGGCTGTCTGGCTTCGGGTCGGACTGGTACGGTGCCCGGCTGCGGCCGCGCGTGTTCGGTCCTGCCCTTTGAGGGCGGACGGTTGTCGCGGCGTTTGTCGCGAAAGGACTTCAAGCAGGAGCGTCTCCGGAGGCGGCAGGCCGCTTTTGACATAGGGTCACCGGCTGCGCAAACAAAATGGTCCAGCGTGCGAATGTCTGAGGTGGTGGACCTCGCTGAGGAAACAGGCAAATCTGGAATCATGTCCCGTTCCGAACGCCTGCTCGACTTGATCCAGATCCTGCGCCGGCATCGCCGGCCGGTGAGCGGTCGCACTCTTGCCGGCGAGATGGACGTTTCGATCCGAACGCTCTACCGCGACATTGCCACGCTGCAGGGGCAAGGCGCGCCGATCGAGGGCGAGGCTGGGCTGGGATATGTGCTGAAACCCGGCTTCATGCTGCCGCCGCTGATGTTCACCGACGAGGAGATCGAGGCCATCGTTCTGGGGTCGCGTTGGGTTGCCAGACAACCGGACACGCGGCTGTCGGCCGCCGCCACCGACGCGCTGGCCAAGATCGCCGCTGTGCTGCCGGACGATCTGCGCGAGGACCTCGATGCGACCGCGCTTTTGGTCGGGCCGCACGGCGATGCTGTCGAAAGCATCGACCTTGGCCTGGTGCGCCAGGCGATCCGCAACGAGAGAAAACTCGGCTTTCTTTACCGCGACGCCGGCGGCGCCGCCTCCGAGCGCTTGATCTGGCCATTCGCGCTCGGCTTTTTCGACAAGGTGCGGGTGGTGGTGGCCTGGTGCGAGACGCGGCAGGATTTCAGACATTTTCGCTCCGACCGGATGTCGGGGCTCAACACCACGGATATCCGCTATCCGCGTCGTCGGCAGGCGCTGCTGAAGGAATGGCGCGCGACGCTGGACGCACCGAAGCGCCAGCCTGGCGCTTAATGCTCCTTTCCACGCGCCCACAAGACGCTGCTGCCAGAATCTGACAGTGGGGTCACCTATGCTCCTCCAATCGAAACCCTGGAGAGCAGACATGAACACCCCCAATTTCGTCATCCTTTATGTCGACAGCCCGGAGCGGAGCGGCGCCTTCTACGGTGCGCTGCTGGGACGCCAGCCGGTGGAGACGTCGCCGACCTTCGTGCTGTTCGTGCTCGACAATGGCTTCAAGCTCGGCCTGTGGTCGCGCCACACGGTGGAGCCGTCGGCCGCGGCCGCGGGCGGCGGTGCGGAGCTCGTCTTCGCGTTGGACCGGCCTGATGCGGTGGACGCCGCCTACACGGACTGGGCAGGACGCGGCTTGACCATTCTGCAGACGCCGACCGACATGGACTTCGGCCGCACCTTCGTTGCGCTCGATCCCGACAAGCACCGGCTGCGCGTCTACTGGCTGAACGACGGAGAACAGGCCAATGGGGAACAGGCCAATGGAGAACAGAAATGAGTGCGCACTGGATCGCGGTCGCTTCCGCCGAACATGTCCGGCGCGGCCGCGAGGCCGGCTTCATGCAGGTCAACCACGGCAAGGCGGCACCTTTGCGCCGCATCAAGCCCGGCGACGGCATCATCTACTACTCGCCGACCACACTTCTGCGCGAGAAGGACGGCCTGCAGGCCTTCACGGCAATCGGCACCGTGCGAGAAGGCGAGCCTTACCAGGGCGACATGGGCGGTGGCTTCACGCCGTTCCGCAGGGATGTCGAATGGGCCAAGGCCGAGGAGGCGCCGATCAAGCCGCTGCTCGAGCAGCTCGACTTCACCGCGGGCAAATCGAACTGGGGTTATCAACTGCGCTTTGGGCTGTTCGAAATTACGGCGCATGATTTCGCGCTGATCGCCGAGGCGATGGGCGCTGCCATGAAGGCCGACTGACCGGCCATTCCTACCATGGTAGCGGCAGCTTCCGAGACATTCGAGATGCTCTGCCGTTGCCCCAAAGCGGCGGATCGCCGGGAACTTTAGCCGACGTTGCCTGAACGCGCGCCGGCAGGCGCGCTGCTCCGATTTATCAGCGCCGCACCCATTCTGGTTCTGATCGAATTGGCCTTCGGCTTTGCCGATATTGCTGCGATTTCAGGCATGGCGGTCTACTTCGTTCGCGTCGGCCACTCCGAAGCTTTCGCAGCATACGCCATTACCGTGCTGTCACTTCCCACCGCGTTTGCCCAGCCTCTGGTCGGATGGTTGCTGGACAAGACATCGCGTGCCGGTGTGACGATCTGCTGCGGCCTTTTAGGAGCGGTCGCGTTCCTGGCAATCCCGTTTTTGCAATCCGAGGCCGCTATCCTGGTGGTGTTCGCTATAATCGGCGTTGCAACATTCGCCTTGAGCACTTGTGCCCTCACAATCTTGGGCGAGCGCTTCGAGGGCGGGATGTTAGTAGCCGGAACTGCCAGCTTTTCTTTGGCCTACTCCATAGGCAGCGTTATGGGATCGACTGGAACCGGGTCACTCATGGACTGGATTTCGCCAAGAGCCGTACCAATAAGCGTTGGCTTGGGTCTCCTCGCTTTCACAATTCTAGTTTCTTTCAAACGCCCGTAGATTTGTCGGTCACCACTGACGTACGCGAAGCGGCGATTTGGCCCGAAAGCCGCTGTTCCGCTTCCCCACGCTTCTCAGTCGCTTGGTCTTCTACGCCTAATGTTTGGATGGGACCAAGGCGCGGGCAGCGCGGAGGCGGTCAGGAAGTTTGGTCTCAGGAACGGCGCCGGCGCCGGTGCAGGCAGACGCTACTGCTTGAGCGCGTTGTAGACGGCAATGCCGGTGGCAAGGTCTTCGAGGGCGGCGCCGACCGACTTGAACAGCGTGACCTCAGTGGGGCTCTGCCGGCCCTGTTTTTCCCCGCGCGCCAGCTCATGCAGATCGGCGACGATGGCTTCCGGCTTCAGCACGCCGGAGGCGAGCGGCTGGACGATGTCGCCGGCTTCCTTGGTGGCGCCGGCGCGGGTGTCGACATAGACGCGGGCGCGCGCGATCGCGTCGTCGTCGCTCTCGCGCATGGTCGGCGTGAAGCCGCCGACCAGATCGACATGCGCGCCCCGCTTGAGCAGCGCACCCTTGACCAGCGGCGTCGTCGTGATCGTCGCCGATGAGACGATGTCGGCCTCGGCGAGTTCGGCGTCGAGATCGCTTGCGGCCTCGGCGTTGAAACCGTCCGCGCGCAAATCAGCCGCGACCTTTTCGGCATTGGCGGGCGTGCGGTTCCAGATGCGGATGGTCTTGATCGGCCGCACCGCGGAGTGCGCCTTGGCGAGGAACGGCGACAGCGCGCCGGCGCCGACCACCAGAAGCCGCGATGCGTCCTCGCGGGCGAGATAGGAGACGGCCAGCGCCGAGGCGCAAGCGGTGCGCCACTGTGTCAGCCGTTGGCCGTCGATCAGCGCTTCGGGCTCACCGGTGGCGCCGTTGAGCAGGAGATAGAGCCCCATCACCGCCGGTTTGCCGAAGGCGTTGTTGTCGGGCGATACGGTGACGATCTTGACGCCGATATGACCGCCGACCGACGTGCCGGCCGCATGGAAGTCGGTCCACGCCGGCATCAACAGCAGCGTGGAAGTGGCACCGTCGGGCCGTTCGACTCCGTGATGATGGCGGACGGGTTGCACAGCACCCTCGCGGAAGGCCGCGCGCAATGTCTCGACCAGCCCGGGAAAGGTCAGCGCCTGGTCGACAGCGTCGGCCGAAATGGTCAGCATGCAAAACTCCGCGAAGACAAAAGCTTCGGCTTCAGGCCGTTGGCTTCGGCAGCGCCGGACCCTGGCCCGAGCCTTGCGGTGCGGCGGGTACCCGGCTGACCGCCTGGCGCAAATTCTCGGCCTCGACCCCGCGCTGGCGCGCCAGCTTGCGGTAGCGGCCCTGCTTGACCCAGGTCGCCAGGCTGCCGACGACCATGCCGATGGCGAGCGCCACGAACAGGAAGATGAACAGCGGCAAGGTCAGCGTCAGTTTCGGATTGCCGGGGTTGAACGGGTCGAGCGTGAAGGCGACCAGCTCGCGGTTGGCGACGGCCAGCGCAATCAGGATGACGGCGAGCGGCACGAAGACCACGATAAGTATGAAGCGGTTCAACATAGAGATTCCCTGGAGAAGGCAGGCCTTGATAAGGTCGGCGCGTGGTCCGCGCCTACTTGCCGCCATTCAGCCTTTCACGCAATTCCTTTCCGGTCTTGAAGAACGGCACCCACTTCTCCTCGACCTCGACGGATTCGCCGGTGCGCGGGTTGCGGCCGGTGCGGGCAGGGCGATTCTTCACCGAAAAAGCGCCGAAGCCACGCAACTCGACCCGATTGCCTTCCGCCAGGGCATCGGTGATCTCGTCGAAGATCGCTCCCACGATGTTTTCGACGTCGCGCAGGAAAAGATGCGGGTTGCGCGTGGCAATGATCTGCACAAGCTCGGATTTGATCATCAGAAAGGTCCCCGTGAAAGCGCTGCGGTCAAATTATCAAGATGATTTTATTTGCTTTTTTACTCGCCCCAACCGGCAGATCAAGGGTGCCAGACGGAAACGAGACCGTCAAGAAACAAGCGATCCGCGCCAATTTCGTGAAGCACGTCGCTGCCGGCCTCCGACAGGCCGAGCGCGCTGCCGACGCTGCGCGCTATTGCTTTCGAGAACAGGAAGCCGCCACGCCGCTCGGTGTCCTTCCATTCCACCACCTTGAGCTTGGCGTCGACACCCTTGGTCGCCAGCCAGTCGATCGCCACGCTCTCGCCGCCGACAGCGTCGATCAGACCGTTGGCAAGGCCTTGGCGGCCGGTGAAGATCGAGCCGTCGGCAAGGGCCAGTGCCTGATCGCGGGTCATTTTGCGGCGCTCGGCGACGATGCCGACGAACCAGTCATAGCTGTCGAGGATGAGCTTGCGGACCATGGCTCGCTCGTCTTCATTGGTCGGCTTGAAGGGCGAGGGCGATGCCTTCAGCGGCGAAGATTTCACTTCCTCGAGCTTGATGCCGACCTTGTCCATCAGACCGCTGACATCGGGATACTGGATGAGCACACCGATCGAGCCGACGATCGACGTCTTGCGGGCAACGATATGGTCGCTGGCACTGGCGATCATGTAGCCGGCCGATGCGGCCAGCGTGCCGACCTCGGCCACCACCGGCTTGTCGGCGGCAAGCTTGCGCACCTCCTCGTAGATCGATTCGCCGCCGACCGTGGTGCCGCCGGGCGAATCGATCGCCAGGATGACGCCCTTGACCTGCGAGGACGTGCGGATGGTTTCCAGCCGCTTGATCAGTTCCTCGTCCTCGGTGATTGTGCCTTCGATCCTGACCTTGGCGATGTGGTCGACGGAAGAACCGCCGAGGTCGCCGCCATAGAACCAGCTTGCAAGCGCAATCACCCCAAGGGCCACGACGGCAATGGCGGCGCCGCGCCAGAAGGTCAGCTTGCGCCGCAAGCGGCGGCGGTCGATCAGGTCGTCGGCTCTCAGTGCCATGGTCTGCCTCACAGTCGGTGGGAAGCGATGCTTTTAAAGCAAGCGTCCGCGCCCGGCTACCTCTTCCTCAAGGGCCTGCGACGAAGCGACCTTCACGACGGAGGCATTTCAGGAAAAAATGACGCGGCGCGTTCGTTTCTGCTATGAAGTGACGAAATTGTGTCGCCTGAGTTCCGTCTGTAAAACAGCGGCCGTCACATTTTTGCGGTTTTCCTCCGCTTGTGCTTGCTTGCGGGGGCCGGCAACCCACCTATAGCAGGTGTTTTGGCGGACAAGGGTTTATTAGAAGTCAGTCATGCTTGCGCGATCGAACGAACCGACCAATGCCGATGCGGCCTTGGCGCCCACGGCGCCAGCGGGCACGCGCGGCGACGCCTTCGACCGCGCCCAGCGCCACTCGCGCCGCGTGCGCGTGCTTAAGTTTGCCGTGCCGGTGCTTGCCGCCGGGATCGCGGTTGCGTTTCCGGTCTATTCCTATCTGGCGGCGCCGATCAACATTTCGATACAGGCAGACGGCACCGCTTTCGCGGATGGCAAGCTGGTGATGGCCAATCCGAAGCTCAACGGCTTCACCAAGGACAAGCTGCCCTATTCGCTGACGGCCTTGCGCGCCATCCAGGATGTCGGCAAGCAGGACATCATCGAACTCGAAGGCATCCATGCCAAATTGCCGCTGACGGCCGACAATGTGGCGACCGTCGACGCCAAGCGCGGGATCTACAACAGAAACGCCAACACGATGGACATGACCAGCGACGTTACCGTCACCACCACCGACGGCGTCGCTGCCATCTTCAAATCGGTCTTCCTCGATATGGGCAAAGGCTCTATGAAGACAGGTGATGCGGTCGATGTCAGCCGTAACGGCTCGCGGATCACCGCGGGTTCAATGTCGGTCGAAGACAATGGCAAGGTCATCGTTTTCGAGAACAAGGTAAGCGTTCACATCGATCCGGCCACTATGAAGGCGGCAGAGGCAAAGAGCGGAGAAACGAATGCGTCCCAGTAATTCGGCACGGCTTGTCGCCGCAGCTTCGGCCTTGCTGTTGCTGGGTATGGCGCCGTCCTGGGCTCAGTCCAGCGCCAGCAGCCAGTCCGGGCTCAAACTGTCGGGCGACCAGCCGATCCAGATCGAGAGCGACAAACTTGAGGTCCGCCAAGCCGACAGCATGGCGCTGTTCAGCGGCAACGTCACCGTCACGCAAGGGCCAACGCTGCTCAAGGCCGGCAGCATGGAGGTCTACTACGTCAAGGACCCCAACGCCGCCAAAGGTGCTGCCGCCGGCGCTTCGGCGATGACCGGTTCGGCCAATATCGACCATCTGGTGGTCAAGAACAAAGTCTACATCAAGTCGAATGACCAGATCGCCACCGGCGACAACGCCACGTTCGACATGAAGACGCAGGTGCTTGTTCTGTCGGGCAAGGAGGTCGTCTTGTCCCAAGGACCCAACGTCCTCAAGGGCTGCAAGCTCACCGTGCAGATGAAAAGCGGCCTGGCTCAGGTCGATGGCTGCGGCGGGCGCGTCATCATGTCGATGACGCCGCCGCCGAAATCCGAGGCCCCGAAGCCCGAATGACTGGCGTATCTTCGCTGCTGACCCGCCTTCCGGGACGGGCGGCCAGTAAACTTGCTGCACCGGCCACAGTCACCGTCGATTCCGCGAAGTTCAAGGGGACCCTGATCGCCAAGGGTCTGACCAAGAGCTACAAGGGCCGCAAGGTGGTCAGCGGTGTCACCATCGGCGTGCGCGCCGGCGAGGCTGTCGGGCTGCTCGGGCCGAACGGCGCCGGCAAGACCACCTGTTTCTACATGGTCACCGGCTTGGTGCCGGTCGATGAGGGCACGATCGAGATCGACGGTTTCGACGTCACCTCGATGCCGATGTACCGCCGCGCCCGCCTCGGCATCGGCTATTTGCCGCAGGAAGCCTCGATCTTCCGCGGCCTGAATGTCGAGCAGAACATCCGCGCCGTGCTCGAAGTGGTTGAGAAGGACCGCAAGGTGCGCGAGCGCAATCTCGACGAACTGCTCGAGGAATTTCACATCAGCCATCTGCGCAAGTCGCCGTCCATGTCGCTGTCGGGTGGCGAGCGGCGGCGTCTTGAGATCGCCCGCGCTTTGGCGACGCGCCCGGCCTACATGCTGCTCGACGAGCCGTTCGCCGGCATCGACCCGATTGCCGTCGCCGACATCCAGCAGCTGGTTCGTCATCTAACGGCGCGCGGCATCGGCGTGCTGATTACCGACCACAATGTGCGCGAAACGCTCGGCCTCATCGACCGCGCCTACATCATCCATGCCGGCCAGGTGCTGACTCATGGCCGTGCCGACGAGGTGGTGGCGAACTCCGATGTGCGCCGGCTCTACCTCGGCGAAGGTTTCACGCTCTGAGCGTGAAATTTGTTTCCTGACGTGATTTTTGCCGCCCCGCCGGGCTTTTTTCTCCGATTTTGCGTGAGATAATGCTTCGGTAGGGCCTTTTGCCATCGTTCGCCTTGACAAGCAAAAGCCGGGCCAGTTTCTATGGAAGGTCGGAAAAATTCATTTTCCGGCAGCTTCTGATGTGTAGGCTTCCGGGTGCAGAAGGGCGTTTGAAACCGAACCATGGCGTTGGCGGCGAAACTACAGCTACGACAATCCCAGTCGCTGGTGATGACGCCGCAGCTGATGCAGTCGATCAGGCTGTTGCAGCTCACCCATGTCGAGCTCGACCACTTCATCGACGACGAGATCGAGCGCAATCCGCTGCTGGAGCGCGCCGAGCCCCAGGATGACGCCGCAAGCGACCAGGTGCAGAAGGGCGATGCCGCTCCTGAGCCTGCCGCCGATGGCGACTGGTTCGAAAACGAGACGGCGTGGAGCGCCGAAGCGATCTCCGACAAGCTCGACAGCTCGCTGGAAAATCTGTTCCCCGACGATCCCGGCACCAGCGAGCGGCTCGGCCCGGACCTGACGGCGCAGTGGAAGTCGGCCACCGGCAATAGTTCGTCCGGTTCTTCCGAAGGCTTCGATGTCGGCGACATGGCAGCCGCGGCGATCACGCTGCGCCAGCATGTTGGCGAGCAGATCGCGCTTGCCTTTGCCGATCCGGCCGCAAGGCTGATCGCAGCCGAACTGGCCGACGGCCTGGACGAGGCCGGCTATCTGCGCGCCGATCCCGCCGAGATCGCCAAACGGCTCGGCGCCGATCAGGCGATGGTGGCCAATGTGCTGGCAGCCTGCCACACATTCGAGCCGGTCGGCCTGTTTGCGCGCGACCTTGCCGAATGCCTGTCGCTGCAGCTTGCCATGCGCGATCGTCTCGATCCGGCGATGAAGACGCTGATCGGCAACCTAGAACTCCTGGCGCGGCGCGATTTCCAGACGCTGAAGCGGCTTTGCGGGGTCGACGAGGAGGATCTCCTCGACATGCTGGCTGAAATCCGCGCGCTCGACCCGCGCCCGGGCATGGCGTTTTCGGGCGGCGCCAGCGACGCCATCGTCGCCGATGTCGAAGTCCGCGCCGCCAATGACGGTAGCTGGACGGTCGAGCTCAATGCCGAGACGCTGCCGCGCGTGCTTGTCGATCACATCTATTTCGCCCAGGTCTCGCCGCATGCGAAGAATCAGGCGGAGAAGGATTTCCTGGCCGAATGCCTGCAGAATGCCAACTGGCTGACGCGCAGTCTCGACCAGCGGGCAAAGACGATCCTGAAAGTGGCGTCGGAAATCGTGCGCCAGCAGGACGCCTTTCTCGTCCATGGCGTGCGCCAGCTCAGGCCGCTCAACCTGCGCACGGTGGCCGATGCCATCGGCATGCATGAATCGACCGTCAGCCGGGTGACGGCTAACAAATACATGCTGACGCCGCGTGGCGTGTTCGAGCTGCGCTATTTCTTCACGGCTTCGATCGCGGCGTCGGGCGGCGGTGATGCGCATTCCTCGGAAGCGGTGCGCGACCGCATCAAGCAGCTGATCGACGAGGAAAAGCCCGCCGATGTGCTGTCCGATGACGCAATCGTCGATATGTTGAAGGAAAGCGGCGTCGATATTGCCCGGCGCACGGTGGCCAAGTACCGGGAGGGTATGAATATTCCCTCGTCGGTGCAGCGGCGGCGTGAAAAGCGCGCTCTGGCGAGCGCGGGGCGCTAGGTCTGCTTGCCCGGCAAGGCTTTTGCTATGGCTGGATTCCACAACTTTCCGACCTTAAAGCGCATCGCGCTGAAACGGATTCATACGACGCGCTTTAAGTCTTTGTTTTGATGCATGTCGTTGTCCCAGAACCGCAGCGCACTTCTGGGCGACATGCATTAATTGACAAGCTGCAATGAAGTGTCTAGAAGCCCGCCCGCATGAGACGGGCTCGCGGCCCGCATGCGGATGGTCCGTCACGATGAAGGCCACGGGACGGCCAAGAAGGCGGATTGTGATCAACCGGAAAGTTCGGATCTAAAATCGGCGCGAGTTGACGCCGCAAAGCTTGTGCGCACGGATCACGAGTATAAACTCTGGCCAGTTTGAAGCCTGAGCAAGGAAGGTCAGTTTTCAGATGAAATTGCGCATATCGGGTAAACACATGGATATCGGCGATGCGTTGCGTACGCGCATTACCGATCGTGTCGGCGAGGCGATTGGAAAATATTTCGATCGCGGTTTTTCAGGGCACGTCACGGTCATCAAATCGGGGTCGCGTTACTCGGCCGATTGCATGATCAGGCTGGATTCCGGCGCTTCGCTGCAGGCAACCGGCGATTCCCAGGATCCGACACTTGCCTTCGAGGCGGCCGCGGACCGCCTCGAAACCAGGCTGCGGCGCTACAAACGCCGTCTGAAATCGCACAATTCAGGCAATGGAAATGGCGAAATCACCGACATCGCCTATACGGTAATGGCGCCGCTGACCGATGACGATGAGGACATTCCGGAGGACTACGCCCCGGCCATCGTCGCCGAATCAACCATGACGCTGCAGACCATGTCGGTGGCGTCGGCGGTTATCGAACTCGACACCAAGGACAGCCCGGTTTTCGTATTCCGCAACGCCGGAAACGACCACCTCAACATCGTCTATCGGCGGCCGGACGGAAATATCGGCTGGATCGACCCGTCGACGACCAAAGTCGCACAGGCGTGACGACAACGACAATGGTCGCACAGGTGACGGCAATGGTCGCACAGGGATAATAGCCAGCCGCGCGAGGGGCGAGGACTGGCGACGGCAGGCGAATAAGGGATTTCAAATATGGATCTGAGCGATCTTCTCAACGTTCCGGCGATCTTGCCGGCGTTGAAGGCGAACTCCAAAAAGCAGCTTCTGCAGTTGCTGTCCGAGAGAGCGGCGGCGATTTCCGGCATTCCGGAGCGCGAAGTGTTCGACACCATCCTGCAGCGCGAACGGCTGGGCTCCACCGGCGTCGGCAACGGCATCGCCATTCCGCACGGCAAGCTCGCCGGGGTGAAGCGCATCGCCGGCGTCTTTGCCCGGCTGGAGACGCCGGTCGATTTCGAGGCCTTGGATGACCAGCCGGTCGATCTGGTGTTTTTGCTGCTGGCCCCGGAAGGCGCCGGCGCCGATCACCTCAAGGCACTGTCGCGCATCGCCAGGGTTTTGCGCGACGCCGACACGGTGGCCAAGATCAGAGGCACGCGCGACGCGGTCGCCATCCACGCACTGCTTTCGGACACGCAGGCCTCGCACGCCGCCTGAAGTTCTTCGGATTTAAGTCTTCCAGGGGCCGCCGAAGGCGGCCCTCTCCATTTCAACCGCCAGCAGTCGCCTTAGTGAATGGCGACAGTGGTCAGGTCGTTTTCCATGGCGCCGGCCAAAGCCCGGTCTTTCGCATCCGAAAGCAGGATCGGCTGGCCGTTGGCGGCAAACAGGGCCCACAGGACCATACCAGGCGCTATTTCGCCGAGGTTGGGGAAGCGCCCGAGCAGCTCGTCGCTCGAGACCTTGCGGAGATAAGCGACCGAGCCTTCGCCGAGATGGGCGAATTCGCCGCTGGTCATGGTGATGGTTTCGTCAGTTCTGGTCATTTCAAGCCTCCTTGGCGCGAGGACGCCGCTCAAGGCCATCCCGCATGAGAGCCATCGGTAAAGATCAGTCTTTCACCGATATATTTATTTTCCGTACCAGCCGTTCGGTATCCGGCCGATCGAGATCGATCGACAAAAGGCCGTTCTTCAGTTCCGCTGCGATCACCCGCATGCCGTCGGCCAGCACGAAACAGCGCTGGAACTGGCGCGCGGCGATGCCGCGGTGGAGGAATTCGCGCTCGGTGTCGTCGGTTTGACGGCCGCGCACGACCAACTGGTTTTCCTCCGTGGTGACATCGAGATCGCTTTCGGCGAAACCCGCGACAGCCAGCGTAATGCGCAGCCTTTCGGCCTTGCCGTCAGCACCGCTGAGGCGCTCGATGTTGTAGGGAGGATAACTGTCACCGGATTTCGCCAGTCGTTCCAGGGTCTTTTCCATGGCATCGAAACCAAGGAGAAGCGGGCTGGAGAAGGGCGTCATTCGGCTCATGTTACACTGTCCTCTTTGGAGCGACATAAACTGGAAAAACCCGGATGGCATTTTTCCCGATGGTCTTGATATGGTCCGCGCCGCGGCCAAGTTCAAGCCGCCGAACACCCCCGCCAAAAAGACTCCCCCGCATAAGGAAATGAAATGCCCCAGACCCGCAAGATCATCATCGACACGGATCCCGGCCAGGACGATGCCGTCGCCATATTGCTGGCGCTCGGCAGCGCCGAGCTGGAGATCGTCGGCATCTCTGCTGTTGCCGGCAACGTGCCGCTGAAATTGACCGAAAAGAACGCCAGGAAAATCTGCGAACTGGCCGGCCGGCCCGACATCAAGGTCTATGCAGGCGCCATCCGCCCGTTGGCGCGCGAGCTGGTCACCGCCGAGGAAGTGCATGGCAAGACCGGCCTCAACGGCCCGCAACTGCCCGATCCGAAGATGAAGCTGCAGGGCCAGTATGCGGTCGACTTCATCGTCGAGACGCTGATGAAGGAAGAGGCCGGCACGATCACGCTGTGCGCGCTCGGCCCTCTCACCAATGTCGCGCTGGCGCTGATCCGTGAGCCGAAGATCGCGCCGCGCATCAAGGAAATCGTACTGATGGGCGGCGGTTTCTTCGAAGGCGGCAATGTCACGCCGACCGCAGAATTCAACATCTATGTCGATCCGCAAGCCGCCGACCTGGTGTTCAAATCCGGCATTCCGATCGTCATGATGCCGCTCGACGTTACACACAAGGCGCTGACCACGGCCAAGCGCACGCAGGCCATCCGCCAGCTCGGCACCCGGGTCGGCACCGCGACGGCCGAGATGCTGGAGTTCTTCGAGCGCTTCGACGAGGAGAAATACGGCACCGATGGCGGCCCGCTGCACGACCCCTGCGTCATCGCGTATCTGTTGAAGCCGGAGCTGTTCAAGGGCCGCAACTGCAACGTCACCGTCGAAACCACCTCCGAACTCACCATGGGCATGACCGTGATCGACTGGTGGGGCGTGACCAAGCGGCCGAAGAACGCCATGGTGATGCGCGACATCGACCATGACGCCTTTTTCGCGCTGCTGGTGGAGCGGTTGGCTCGGCTTTAGCTCTGTCTTTCCTTTCTCCCCATTGTGGGTTCCGAAGGGACGGGGCGAGACAAGTGGCTCGCCCCCGGGCGGTGTCGCCGAAGGCGACGGATGTGGGGTGTTCCAGGGAACGCCCACGTCTCACTCCGCTGGAACACCCCTCATCCGTCTCGGCGCTATCGCGCCGATCCACCTTCTCCCACAGGGGAGAAGGAAGGCGCCGCCGCCGTTCACTTTGCAAATCGATAGAAGACCATTCCATTCTCGCGCGTGACGCGCTCCAATCTTGCCGGCGCGCCGATCAGATGCGGGAGGTCGTCTTCGACCAGAATGGACGAACCGGTTTCGAGTGCAACCAGATAAAGCGTGCGGCCGTTGTCTGAATGGGTACTTTTGACCGTTGCGTCGATTGGCTCGATGGACCGGATGGGGCTCGCATCATTCGTCCATTTGTAGAGAGCCGAAGGAACCATCACCGCAAACAGGACGACGATCAGGACCACGCCGGGCGCGTCCCTTTTTATGCCAGCGTAAGTCCATGACATCGACGTGAATCCCCCACGCCGATTCATGTGGTGGCGTAAAGGCAGACTTTCAATCAGCCTTTCTATTCCGGCTCATACTGCATCGGGATACCCGTCCACGGTTGTTACTTCGCCTTCGAAAAAGCCAGCCACAGGCCGCCGCCGACCAGAAAGCTGCCGCTGATCCTGGACATCAGCTTGATGCGGCTGGCCGAGAGCAGGCGGCCGGCGCGGCTGGCGGCGAGAGCATAGGTGGAATCCGAGACGGCGGCGAAGATCATGGCGGTGAGGCCCATGACGACGATCTGCAGGGTGTAATTGCCCTGCGGGGCGATGAATTGCGGGAAGAAGGCGCCGAAGAACACCAGGGTCTTGGGGTTGCTCAGCGCCACCAGCAGGCCCTGCAGGAAGAAGCCGCCGCGCGGCTTTCTCGCGGTGCCGTCGGCATTCAGCGCGCCCTTGGAACGGAACATCTGCACCCCCATCCAGATCAGATAGGCGGCGCCGATCAGGCGTACCCATTCGAACCAGTGGCCCATGCCCGATATCAGCGTGTTGAGGCCGATGCCGACAATGGCGATCATCACGGCGAGCCCAGCCTGCGTGCCGGCGACATTGGCAAGGCCGGCGCGGTAGCCATGGCGGATGCTGTTGGCGATGATCAGCGTGACAGTCGGACCGGGCACCAGGATGATGACGATGCAGGCAAGGACATAGGCAGCGTAGAGTTCCAGCGACATGGGGATTTCCTCGAGGATGCGCTTAGGCGGCTGGCTGCAATCAATGCATGGCGGCGGGGGCTGGTGCAAGCCGGTCGCAGACCGTGCCGCCCCTCGCGTCAGGACGCCCCAGCCTGCCAAGGCAAGGTCGCCTCATAGGCCGCTCCGGCCCTGAGCACGGCGAGGTCGCCGCGCGGCCGGCCGATCAGCTGCATGCCCAAGGGGCGGCCTTTGTCGTCGAAGCCGACGGGCACGTTGAGCGCCGGACAGCCGCCGAGCGTGGCGAAGGCCGAAACCTGCATCCAGCGATGGTAGCTGTCCATCGTCCGTCCGGCGACCTCACTTGGCCAATGCGTGCCGACTTCGAAAGGAAACACCTGCGCCGTCGGCAGCGCGATGAGATCGAAGTGCTCGAACAGCGACAGCAGCGTCCGGTGCCAGGAGGTGCGGATGACCGAGGCCGCGCGGATCTGCGGCGCCGTCAGTCGCATGGCGTTCTCCACCTCCCAGACGGCTTCCGGCTTCAGCAGGGCGCGCTTGTGTGGGTCGTCATAATGGACTTTCAGCGCCGAGCCGCTGCTCGCCTGCCGCAGCGTCACGAAGGCTTGCCACAGTGCCTCGAAATCGAAATCCGGCAGCAAGGGCTCGGTCAGGAAGGATGCCTCCGCGAAGCGGCCGAGTGCGGCCTCGCACAGGTCGAGGATGCCAGGCTCTACCGGCAGGTGACCGCCGAGATCACCGAGCCAGCCGACGCGGCCGCCGCTTGCCGGCGTTGCCAGCCCTTCGAGGAACGAACCAGGCTTTTCCCAGGACAAGGGCGCATGCGGATGGTAGCCCGCCTGCACATCGAGCAGCAGCGCCATGTCGCTGATGCTGCGGCCCATCGGTCCGTCTATGCCCATCTGGGCATGAAAGACTTCAAGATCCGGCCCGCCGGGGACAAGGCCCTGCGACGGGCGGAAGCCATAGACATTGTTCCACGCCGCCGGATTGCGCAGCGAGCCGCCGAAATCGCTGCCGTCGGCGACCGGAACCATGTCGAGTGCAAGGGCGACCGCAGCGCCGCCGCTCGACCCGCCTGCGGTGAGCGCCGGATCGAAGGCGTTCAGCGTCGGGCCGAACACGTTGTTGTAGGTGTTGGATCCCAGCCCGAATTCGGGAACATTGGTCTTGCCGATGATGATGGCGCCGGCCTTGCGGATGCGCTCGACGAAGAAATCGTCCTCCTGCGGCACGAAATCGGCAAAGATCGGCGAGCCGAAACTGGTCCTCAAGCCGCGCGTCATGGCGAGGTCTTTTATCGCCATCGGCAGGCCAAACAGCGAGCCGGCCGGCCCGCCTTGCGCTAGATGCGCGTCCGCCGCGTCGGCCTCGCGCAGGATGTCGGAGCGCTCGCGCAACGAGACGATGGCGTTGACCAGCGGGTTTACCGCGTCGATGCGGTCGAGGAATGCGGCGACCAACTCGCGCACGGACAGGCGGCGCAGCCGGATCGCCTCGGCCAGGTCGACAGCGGACATCTGGCAGATGTCGCCGGCGGGGGGCACGGCGTGCTTCGTTGCGGGGCGCAGGGCTGTCATCCGGCGTTGTTGCGCAGGGCGGTGTCGACATCCGCCGCCAGCGGGATGGCCGGCTGGGCGCCGGGCTTCAGGCAGGCGAGCGAGCCGGCGGCTGCGGCGCGGGTGAGAGCCTGCTCCAGCGGCAGGTTGGACGCCAGCCCGGCGGCGAGATAACCGCAAAAAGTATCGCCGGCCCCGACCGTGTCGACCGGCGTGATCTTCAGCGCCGGCACGGTCAGGAAATCCTCCGGGGTCGCCGCCAGCACGCCGTCGCCGCCGAGCGTGACGACGATGGTGCGGCCGGTTTTGCCGGCGAAGTCGCGCATGCGCGCCGGGCGGTCTCGGCCTTTCAGCGACAGCGCCTCGCCGTAAAGGTCGAATTCGGTTTCGTTGGCGACGGCGTAGTCGGCCTTGCCGAGCAACGCTGCCGCCTCGCTACGGAACGGCGCGGTGTTGAGCACGGTGACCGCGGCGGCGGCGCGTGCGGCGTCAAGCGCTGCATCGACAGTCTGCAACGGGATCTCGTGCTGCAGCAGGACGACGTCGCCCTTCGCAAGGAAAGCCTTGGCGAGATCGCCGGGCAGCACCGAATCATTGGCGCCCGGCACGACGGCGATGACATTCTCGCCATCGGCGCCGACGAGGATCAGCGCCGTGCCGGTGGAGGCGAAGCTCTGGCCGACGCCGGAGAGATCGACCTTGCCGGCCACCAGCAAAGCCAGCGCCTCAGTGGCGAAATTGTCCTTGCCGACGGCGCCGACCATGCGCACCTTGGCGCCGGCGCGCGCCGCAGCCAGCGCCTGGTTGGCGCCCTTGCCGCCGGGCGCGGTGGTGAAGCCGGAGCCGCGGACCGTCTCGCCCGGCGAAGGCAGGCGGTCGACATTGGCGATAAGGTCGAGGTTGATCGAGCCGACAACGATGATCAAGAAAGCCTCCTGCGGAATGCGCGGGAAGCTAACCTGTAAGCCGGCGGCTTGCCAGAGCGTGCGGATGTTTTGCGCCGGGAGCTCGCAAAAAGAAAAACACCGGCGAAGGGATTTCGCCGGTGTTGTTTGATGCGGGCAGCTTCAGGACGCGGTCTGGCCCGCTTCCCAACCGAGGATGGCGCGTTTGCGGGTCAGGCCCCAGTGGTAGCCGGTGAGTGCGCCGGACTTGCCCAGCGCCCGATGGCAAGGGACGACGAAGGACAATGGGTTGGCGCCGACCGCCGCCCCCACCGCCCGGCTGGCGTTTGGCGCGCCGATCCTGGAGGCGATCGAAGAATAAGTGCAGGCCTTGCCCATCGGGATCCTGAGCAGCGCGTCCCAGACGCGCAGCTGGAAGTCGGAGCCGATCATCACCACGCGCAGCGGCTGGTCGGCGCGCCACAATGTCGGATCGAAGATGCGCGCCGCATAGGGCTGGGTGGCGCTCATGTCCTCGACATAGGTGGCGTTCGGCCAGCGGCCCGACATGTCGGCGAACGCCGCCCGCTCGCCGCCCGGATCGTTGAAGGCGAGCCCCGCAAGGCCACGGTCGGTGACCATGATCAGGGCGATGCCGAAGGGCGAGATGTGGTAGCCGTAGCGGATGGTCAGGCCAGCGCCGCGCGTCTTGTAGTCGCCCGGCGACATCGCCTCGTGGGTGACGAACAAATCGTGCAGCCGGCCGGGGCCGGACATGCCGAGTTCGAACGATGTTTCGAGGAGCGGCATGCCGGAATCGAGCAGTTTGCGGGCATGGTCGAGGGTGACCGCCTGCAGGAAGGCTTTTGGCGACAGGCCGGCCCAGCGGGTGAACAGCTTTTGCAGGCCCGTGGGTGTCTCGCCGACATCAGCGGCCAAGGCTTCCAGCGAGGGCTGGTCGCGATAGTCGAGGCTGATCTTCTCGATGGCGCGGCGCACGACCTCGTAGTCGCTGCCGTTGGGGGTGATGTCGTGCTGCAGGATCGCTGTCGGTTTCATCTGCGTATTCATGGTCATCTGGGCGTTCATGGCAATATCTCCTTGACCGCGAATATCGGTCTTTCCGCCCCTTGCAACCACCCGAAACTTGCCTTGTTGCCGCCTGTTCCCAGATAAATACTGGATTGCGCCCCGGGAGATGCCAATGGCCGGCGAAAGGGTGAATCTGAGCGGAGCAAGGGAGACCTTGCTGATGACGCTTTATGGCAAGGCACTGGAAAGCCGGCTGCCGCATTCGCTGCTCGGGGATCGCTTCGCCGACGAGGCCGTGCGCAAGATCGACTATGATTTCTCGCGCCTCAAGGTCGACACCAATCTCGGCATCGGCCTGGCGATCCGGGCCAAGACGTATGATGTCCGCGTTCAGGACTTCATCGCCAGAAATCCCGGCGCCATCGTGCTGCATCTCGGCTGCGGGCTCGATACGCGCATTTTCCGTGTCGATCCACCCGAAGGCGTGGAGTGGTTCGATGTCGATTTTCCGGATGTCATCGCGCTCCGGCGCAAGCTTTACCCGTCCCGGGACCACTACCACCTCGTCGGCTCTTCGGTAACCGACCCAGACTGGCTGGCAGAAGTGCCGAGCAATCGTCCGGCCGTCGTGGTGATGGAGGGGTTGACGCCTTATCTCCCGGTAGAGGAGGGGCCACGGCTGCTGTCACGCCTTGTCGCGCATCTTGCCGGCGGCGAGCTGATGTTCGACGCCTACAGCCACTTCGGCCTGAAGATGCTGCGCCTCAATCCGACCATCAGGGCGACGGGCGCCGAGGTTCACTGGGCGATCGACGACCCGCAGGTACTGGAGCGTGCCGTTCCGAAGCTGCGCTTTGTCGACGATATCTCGGCCTACAGCGCCGAACGCACCGCGCACATGGGCTGGTCCGCGAAACTGTTCATCGGACTGTGGAGACACATTCCCGCATTGCGCAAGGTCGGCAGGATTTTACGCTACCGGTTCTAATGCGGCGGCTCTAGCGCGTCCTGGCTTTTGTCAGTGCCCGCGAAAAGGCCACAGCAAAACTCTCGCGGGAGTCTGGGTCCAGGAATGACCCGATCGGCACATTCTGTCCTTGTGCTTCCACCGTCATCCTGGTGATGCCGATCTCGGCATGGCGAGCGACGGAAAAGCGCGCCCAGAACGGGTTGAAGCGATGCGCTTCCGACTTTCCCGAGGGCGCCGTCTTGCGGATGTCGAGGCTGGTGCGCGACACCGACACTTCCTCGCGGGCACGGGCGGCACGATAGTTGGCGCGGAAGGCGATGTAGACGGCGATGACGTCGAGGCCGAAGAAGCCGAACACCGGCCAGGCGCCGCGCGACAGGAAAAACGCCCCGGTCACCACCCAGCCGAACAGCAGCGCGCCCATCAGCACGGCAAAGCCGGTGCGGCCCAGCGAGCGGTGCGGTGTCAGCAGCGCCTGGAAGAATGGCTCGTCGGCCTGAAACGAGGCGTTTGTGTCGCTCATCCCAGGATATTATAGGAGGGAAATGGCCAGCCCCAAGTCCAAAAATCTTTCCCTATCCAAAAGTGAACTGCCGCCCGGGCGGCGCGACGGCTCGAATGCCAAGCCGCGACCGCGGCCGGCGCGGCTCCGTTCGCTCTACAGCGCCGCCGAGGTGCATGAGATCTTCCGGCGGTTTTCGGTGCAGCGGCCCGAGCCGAAGGGCGAGCTCGAGCACGTCAACGCCTTCACGCTGCTGGTGGCCGTGGTGCTGTCGGCGCAGGCGACCGATGCCGGCGTCAACAAGGCGACGCGGGCGTTGTTCAAGGTCGCCGACACACCTGAAAAGATGCTGGCGCTGGGCGGAGCCAGGGTTGGCGAGTACATCCGCACCATCGGACTCTGGCGCAACAAGGCCAAGAATGTCGTGGCGCTCTCGGAGGCGCTGATACGCGATTACGGCGGCGAGGTGCCCAGCGAGCGCGATGAGTTGGTCAAGCTGCCGGGGGTCGGGCGCAAGACCGCCAATGTCGTGCTCAACATGGCGTTCGGCCAGCACACGATGGCGGTCGACACCCATATTTTCCGCATCGGCAACCGCCTCGGCCTGGCGCCAGGCAAGACGCCCGAACAGGTCGAGCAAGGGCTGCTGCGGATCATCCCGGACGAGTATATGCGCCATGCGCATCACTGGCTGATCCTGCATGGCCGCTATGTCTGCAAGGCGCGCAAGCCCGATTGCCCGGCCTGCGTCATCGCCGATCTCTGCAAGGCCGAGGTGAAGACGACAGACGTGCCGGCGCCGCTCGTGGAAATCGCGGCGCCCGGCGTCCCGACAACTAGCTTTCCTCCACGAACACCTCTTCGCGCTTCTTCTTGACCGACGGCAGGAAGACGACGACGAGCACGGCCAGTGCGACGAGCAGCAGGCCGGCGCTGATCGGCCGCGTCACGAAGGTCGAGGGGTCGCCGCGCGACAGGATCATGGCGCGGCGCAGGTTTTCCTCGAGCAGCGGGCCGAGCACGAAGCCGAGCAGCAGGGGTGCGGGTTCGCAGCGCAGCTTGGTCAGGATGTAGCCGAGCAGGCCGAAGAATGCGACCGCGTAGAGATCGAAGGCGTTGGTGTTGACGCTGTAAACGCCGATCGAGCAGAACGCCATGATGATCGGGAAGAGCACATAATAGGGGATCGTCAGCAGCTTCACCCATAGCCCGATCAGCGGCAGGTTCAGCACGATCAGCATCAGATTGCCGATCCACATCGAGGCGATGATGCCCCAGAACAGCGCCGGCTGCTCGATCGCGACATTGGGGCCGGGCACGATGCCCTGGATGATCATGGCGCCGATCATCAGCGCCATGACCGGATTGGCCGGAATGCCCAGCGTCAGCATCGGAATGAAGGAGGTCTGGGCGCCGGCATTGTTGGCCGATTCCGGTCCGGCGACGCCGGCGATGGCGCCCTTGCCGAACTCCTCCGGGTGTTTCGACACGCGCTTTTCGACCGTGTAGGAGGCAAAGGCGGCAAGCACCGCGCCGCCGCCGGGCAGGATGCCGAGCGCCGAACCGATGATCGTGCCGCGCACGATGGGTGCTGCCATCGCCTTGAAGTCGTCGCGGGTCGGCATCAGGCCGGAGACTTTTTTGATCATCACCGAGCGCTCGTGCTCGTTTTCGAGATTGCGCAGGATCTCGGCGACGCCGAAGACGCCGACCGCCACCGCCACGAAGTTCAGCCCGTCGGCATATTCGCGGATGCCGAGCGTGAAGCGCGGCGTGCCGGTGTAGATGTCGGTGCCGACAATGCCGAGCAGCAGGCCGAGCACGACCATCGCCAGCGCCTTGACGATCGAGCCATGGGCGAGAGCGATGGACGAGACGAGGCCGACGATCATCAGCGAAAAATATTCGGCCGCGCCGAATTGCAGGGCTATTGCCGTCAGCGGCGGGGCAAAGACGGCGACCAGGAAGGTCGACACCGTGCCGGCGAAGAACGAGCCGATCGCGGCGATCGCCAGAGCCGCCCCGGCGCGACCGTTCCTGGCCATCTGGTAGCCGTCGATGGCGGTCACGGCCGAGGAGGATTCGCCGGGCATGTTGATGAGAATGGCGGTGGTCGAACCGCCATACTGGGCGCCGTAGTAGATGCCGGCCAGCATGATGAGGGACGAGACCGGGTCGCCGATCTGGAAGGTGATCGGCAGCAGCATGGCGATGGTTGCGGTGGCGCCGATGCCGGGCAGGACGCCGATCAGCGTGCCGAGCAGAACGCCGATGAGGCAAAAACCCAGATTGGCCGGCGTGGTGGCCGTCGAAAAGCCGAGTTCGAGGTTCCTGAGGAGGTCCATCTCAGCGCCTCACAATGCCAGCCATTGGGGCAGCCAGGGGCCGAAGCGCTGGAACGGCAGCCCGAGCGCGTAGCTGAAGACAAGCACCGAAAACAGCGTCAGGCCGGCCGACAGCAGAAGTGCCGTCAGCGGCTTCATGCGGGCGCTGGCAAAAGAGGCGATCAGCGCCGCCAGGAAGATCGACGGGACGAAGCCGAGGCCGCGCACGGTCAGGCCGAAGAAGATCGGCGCCGGCAGGATGAACAGCATGCCGCGCCAGGCGATCGGGCCGATGGGTTCGCCCTCGACGCGCACCGCCTGGACGAGGATGATGGCGCCAAGCACGATCAGCACGATCGCCAGCACCAGCGGGAAATAGCCCGGTCCCATGCGGAAGGCGGTGCCGATTTCGAGGCCGAGCGATTGTATCGCGAAAAAGGCGCCGAAAAAGATGAACAGCGCGGCGCACAGGCCGTTTGTCCTGTCGATGGCGAAAGGTTTCATGGCGGTCCTCCCCTGACCTTGCGACGGGCTGCCGTTGCAAATGTGAAAACGGATGTCAAAGCGAAAACGGGCGCCGGCAGCGCCCCGTTCAAGCCTCAGTCGGCGTATTGGCCGGCGGCTTCGATGATCGGCTTCCAGCGCGTGATCTCGCCTTCCAGCTTGGCCTTCAGCGCTGCCGGCGTCGCGTCGGCCTCGGACGACGGCTTGGTGCCGAGTTCGGCGAAGCGGGCGATGACGTTGGGGTCCTTCAGCGCGACCTGGAGCGATTTCGACAGTCGGCCGGTGATCTCGGCCGGCGTGCCCTTCGGCGCATAGAGGCCGTGCCAGATGCCGACCTGCACCGCGGGCAGGCCGGCTTCGATGGTCGTCGGCACGTCCTTCAGCACGTCGAGGCGCTCCGGCGTGGTGACGGCATAGGCCTTGATCGTGCCGCCCTGGATCTGCTTGGTGGTGTTGGTGGTCTGGTCGCACATAATGTCGACCTGGCCGCCGAGAAGGTCGGTCATGGCCGGACCGGTGCCCTTGTAGGGCACGGTGACCAGCGGCGTGCCGATGGCGCTCATGAACAGCATGCCGCACAGATGCGAGGCAGCGCCGATGCCGGCATTGGCGACGGTGATGGTGTCCTTGTTGGTCTTGGCGTATTCGACCAGCCCTTTCAGGTCGGCCGGCTCCAGATCCTTGCGGGCGACGATGGCCATCGGCACCTCGGTGACGAGGCCGACATACTCGAAGGCGTTCAGCGTGTCGTAGGCGAGTTTTCTGTAGAGGGTCGCGCTGGTCGCCATGCCGATGTGATGGAGGAGCAGCGTGTAGCCATCCGGGTCGGCGTTGGCGACGCGGCCGGCGCCCAGCGTGCCGCCGGCGCCGCCGACATTTTCGACGATGATCTGCTGGCCGAGATCCTTCGACATGGCTTCGGCGACGAGCCGCGTAACCGTGTCGGTCGGACCGCCGGCCGCAAACGGCACGACGACGGTGATGGTGCGCTCGGGATAGGTCTGTGCGCTGGCGGTGAACGAATAAAGCGTGACGGCTGCGGCGGCGGCCAGGGCGGCTACAATTTTCCTCATCGTAATTCTCCTCCCAGGATATCAATCTCCGATCGCTGTGCAGGTCAGGCAGCGAGGGTGCAACAAAGGCAAGCTAACAGATTGTCGCCTGACGCAAACTGCAAAATACAGTCGTGCGCAACCATGGCGATCAGTGGGGAGTATGCCCGGAGGAGATGGGTTTGGTGTTGGCGTTGCTTCAATAACCGTAGCCGCGCGCCATCGCCGCCGCGAAGATCGGGATCAGCAGGAAGATGAAGGCTTCGGCGCGCCATAGGTCTTCACCGAGGCGAGTTCCGCAACCGGCACCTGAAAGCCGGGATTTGCACTGGCTTGCCGGTTCCAGGAGATGAAGCGGATGGTCGGGATGATCGACAGCAAGCCAACGATGCCGAATGCCGCCATCTTGGTCCAAAACACCCAGTTGTAGACATAGAACTCCCAGCCCTTCAGGCCGTAGATGACGCGGCAGATGCCGACGATGATGATCGACATCGCGAGGATGCCGTAGTGGCGGTCGATGCCGGCAAGCCGCTTCAGCGTGGCGGCGGAGAGGTCGCCGCGGATCAGGACAAATTCGGCGCCAATGATGCCGGCCAGCGAGAACACCAGCAGATGATGGAAAATGGCAAGCACGAGATCGGTGGTGTCCATGGCGTTCTCCTCCCATTGGCGGTATCGAGACCGGCCCTTGCCGGACCGGTTGCGAAAGGTAGCATCGTTCGGCAGAATTCCCAGAGGCGGACCTGGGTTGGACCATCGGCGTCGCCATCCTGACAGCTGGGGTTTTCTGAAATGAGCGGACTGAAGCGCGCCCTGAACCCGATGCCGGACGACATCCGCATCGCCCTGACCGAAAAAGCACTGACAGCGGCCTACGAGGCGCGGCCGGACTACCAGAAGAACGATTATCTCGGCTGGGTCGCCCGCGCCAAACGCAGCGACACCAGGCAGAAGCGGCTCGACCAGATGCTGGACGAATTGCGGCGCGGTGGGCTCTACATGAAGATGGTCTGGCACGGCTGAAAGTAAGCCGACGCTGTTCGCTTCGACCGCCTGGTCGCGCCAGGCCGTTCGGAAGCTTCCCTGGCTGAATGATGATCCGGCTTGGCCCTTGTCCGGGCGCGCTGGTTGCTAAGCGCTGACCTTCAACGGAGGCAGAGTTTCATGGGCAGTCCAAAAACAGCCGGCGTCCCGGTTCTCCAAACGGAACGGACCATCATGCGGGCGCACCGGATCGAAGACTTCGACAACTATGCTGTCATGTGGGCCGACCCCGTCACCACCCGTTTCATCGGCGGCAAGCCGCGGACGCGGGAGGAAAGCTGGATGCGGTTCCTGCGGCATGCCGGCCTGTGGTCGCTGCTTGGCTACGGCTTCTGGGCGGTCGAGGACAAGGCCAGCGGTCGCTTCATCGGCGAGGCCGGATTCCACGATCTGAAGCGCGACATCGAGCCGTCGCTCGAGGGCATTCCGGAAGCCGGCTGGGCGCTGGCGCCGCAAGCGCATGGCAAGGGTCTTGCCAGCGAAGTCGTCAGAAGGGCCCTGGCCTGGGGCGACGAAACCTTTGCCGGCGCGAGAACCGTCTGCATCATCGATCCGGAAAACACCGGCTCGTTGAACGTCGCGGCAAAGTGCGGCTACACCAAGGTCCTGGAAACCACTTATCACGATGGGCCGACGATCCTGCTCGAACGGCGGGTGTGAAGCGCTTCATCGACGCAATTTCCACGTTCTGCTAGGGTTGGCTATTCTAATCTAGCTACGCAATTCCTGTGGGAAAACCGCTCACACTTTTCCTGGAATTGCTCTTTGGGGGAGCCGACCATGCGTGCGATCAATGCGATATTTCTGAAGCTTTTCTGGGCGGGGCTGCTGCTCCTGGCGGCCGTGCAACTGGCGGGCGCCGATGCGACGGTGCCGACCGCCGACATCGAGGACGGTGCCGACAATCATCTGGCCAAGCGCTATGAGGGGTCGTTCATCGTCTCCTACGAAAAATTCGCCTATACCGATTTTACAGTGCCGCTGTCGCCGCTGAAGCCGAGCGCCGATCCGGATGCCCGTGACACGATGAACAACCGTGTGTTCGCGCCGGACAAGAAGGCCGAGGTCGAAGGCGCGCTGACCCGCATCGTCTATGTGCTGCCGGCCGAGCGCTCCCCGCTCGAAGTGCTGCGCAACTACCAGGATGTGATCGCGGCCGCCGGCGGCGAAGTCCTGTTCGAATGCAAGAAGGAAGAGTGCGGCGGCGCCGCCGACCGGTCGTCGAGCGGTGGCGGCGGCGACATGAGCCTGATGATGTATTTCTTCCATGAAAGCGACGTCAAGGACGCGGCCTTTTCCAATGGCGCCTGTGCGGTAACCACCGGTATCAACGACCAGCGCTTCTTCGCTGCCAAGGTGCCGCAGGATGGCGGCGACGCCTATGTCACTGTTCAGGCCTATTCGCTGATCGACGACCTCTACTGCAAGGAACTCAACGGCCGCACCATCGCCGTCGTTCAGGTGCTGGAGCCCAAGGCGCGCGACAAGAAGATGGTGGTGGTCGAAGCCGCCAAGATGGCGGATTCGCTGTCGGCCACCGGCTCCATCTCGCTCTACGGCATCTTCTTCGACACCGACAAGGCCGACATCAAGCCGGAATCGGAACCGACGCTGAAGGAGATCTCGACGCTTCTGACCAACGAGCCCGGCATGGCGGTGATCGTCGTCGGTCATACCGACAACCAGGGCGCCTTCGACTACAATATCGATCTGTCGTCGCGGCGGGCGCAGTCGGTGAAGGCGGCGCTGGTCTCGAAATACGGCATCGATGGCGGCCGGCTGACCGCCGCCGGCGCCGGCATGATGGCGCCCGTCGCCAGCAATGACGGCGAAACCGGCCGCGCCAAGAACCGCCGCGTGGTGCTGGTCAAGGCGAACTGAGGCCGATCAGGGTTTCAGCGCCGGCTAGGCGCGCTGCCTGCTCCAGCATCGAGGCATCCTCGCCGAAGGCGCGGGTGGCGCGAGCGGCGGCCTCCAGCAGGTCCGGTGTCATGCGGCGCAGGAACGCCGTGTCAACGCGTGTCGACGGGCCGGCGAGCGTCAAGGCGCCGAGCAGAACGCGGCCCGGTCCGAACACCGGCACCGAGACGCCCGCCGTCTCAGGGTCGCGGTCGCCGATCGACAGATAGTGGCAGGCGTTGCGGATGGTCTCGTATGGTTCGCCCGGCTGGCCTGAAAACGCTGCCAGCACGCGGCCGCCAGAGCCGGTGAGCAACGGCAGCAGGTCGCCTTCCCGGATCGTGTAGCGGATCGGGTGCTTGGATTCGACGCGGTAGAGACAGGTGCGGGCGTCGCCCGAGCGGACATAGAACGCCACGCTTTCCCAGCTGCGTTCGGCAAGATCGCGCATGATCGGCAGCAGGATGTCGACCGCCACGACCGAGCGCTGGTAAAGCGCGCCAAGCCGGAAGGTGGCGGGTCCGATGCGGTAGCGGCCATCGTCGAGCCGCTCCAGCAACTGCCCGCGCAGCAATGAGTTCGCCAGCCTCAAAATGGTGCTTTTGTAGAGCCCGGTGCGCGCCGCGATCTCGGCCAGGCTGAGCGAGCGGTCGGCGGTCGCGAACGCGTCGAGAATGGCGATCGCGCGGTCGAGCGCGGCAACACCATCGGCCGGCAACGGCTGGGATCGCGCTTCGGTCATCTCACGAACAGTTTCATTCCAGTTTACCTGCTCGGACAAAGGCCGGCCGAAGCGATTGTGCCGCACATCCATGGTTCTGTCTAGTAGAACAGCGTTCCTGTTGACAGAACGTACCGAAATCGGCATGAATTTTTGCCGAGCGGGTCTGTTTTCAGGCTACGTTTCTGGCAGGCACCGGAGGAGGTGTCGTGATTTGGAGGAATCCCATGCTGAACAGACGCAGATTTTTGATGAGCACCGCGGCCGCAGGCGCTGCCGGATTCGTTGCAACGCATTTGACGCCCGCTTTCGCTCAGGATGCACCGCAGATCCAGATCTTCGTGCCGGCCGCGCCCGGCGGTGGCTGGGACCAGACGGGGCGCACCATCGACCAGGTGCTGCGCAGTGAAAAACTGATCTCCGGCTCGCAGATCACCAATGTCGGCGGCGCCGGCGGCACGGTCGGCCTGCCGCAGTTCATCAGCCAATGGAAGGGCAAGGGCAATTCGCTGATGGTGGCCGGCATGGTCATGGTCGGCGCCATCATCGCCAACAAATCGGCCAACAACCTCTCCGAAGTGACGCCCATCGCTCGCCTCACCGGCGAGTTCGAGGCGCTGGTAGTGCCGGCGGATTCGCCGTTCAAGACGGCCGGCGATTTCGTTGCGGCGCTCAAAGCGGATCCGACCAAGGTTCCGGTGGCCGGCGGCTCGGCCGGCGGCTCCGACCACATCCTGTTCGGGCTGATCGCCAAGACGGTCGGCGTTCCGGCAACCAACCTCTCCTATGTGCCTTTCGCCGGCGGCGGCGAGGCGCTGTCGGCGCTGCTCGGCAACCAGGTGGCGGCCGGCATTTCCGGCTTCGGCGAGTTCTCCGAGCAGGTCAAGGCGGGCGCGCTTCGGCTGTTGGCGATCTCCGCCGACAAGCGCCAGGACGGCATCGACGCACCGACGATGAAGGAAGCCGGCATTGACGTCGAACTGTTCAACTGGCGCGGCGTCTTCGCACCGCCAGGCGTCTCCGACGCCGACAAGGCGGCGATGGTCACGATGATCGAGACCATGGCCAAGAGCGATGCCTGGGCAGCCGAATGCAAGAACCGCAACTGGACGCCCATCCTGCTCACCGGCGACGACTATGCGAAATTCCTCGTCGACGACACCGCCCGCATCACCGCGATCCTCAAGGATCTCGGCCTCGCCTGATGTCTTCAGGGGCGGCCACGGCCGCCCCTTCCGACATTCGCCTGCGGCATGGACATATCATGCGCTGGGAGTGAAACTGCGGATGCGGCCGGCGGGAGGATGCCGGCCATCTCGGGAGGACATCGATGAGCACCAGCGACCAGCAGCCGGCGCCCCCGCGCCTTGCCATGCCCGAATTGTTGATCGGCATCGGGCTTCTCGCCTGTGCCGCGGCCGTGGCTTGGCAGACCCTGGCGATCCCGGTTTCGCCGCTCTATTCCAAGGTCGGGCCGACCGTCTTTCCCTACATCACCATGACAGGCATGATCGTGCTTTCGCTGCTGCTCATCGTCGCCGCGCTGCGCGGCGGCTGGCAGCCGCAGGAAGAAAAGGAGACGCCGACCGACTGGAAGGCGATGGGCATCGTCGTTGCCGGCCTGGTCGCCAATCTGGTGCTGATCCAGCCGCTCGGCTTCACCGCCGCCTCGGTCATCATGTTCGTGCTCGTCTGTTATGGCTTCGGCAGCAAGCACACGCTGCGCGATGCGCTGACCGGCCTGATCCTGGCGCTTGCCGCCTATTTCGGCTTTGCCAGGGCGCTCGGCGTCAACATTGGCGCCGGCTTCATCGAAAACCAGCTGAACACGGTGATCGACGCGATCATCGCCACTGTGAGGGGCTGACGCCATGGAGACGCTCGGCCATCTCGCCCACGGATTTTCCGTCGCTTTCTCGCCGATGAACCTGCTGTGGTGCCTGGTCGGCACCACGCTCGGCACCGCCATCGGCGTGCTGCCCGGCCTCGGGCCGGCGCTGACCATCGCGCTTCTGTTGCCGATCACCTACCAGGTGGCGCCGGAGGCTTCCTTCATCCTGTTCGCCGGCATCTATTACGGCGCCATGTATGGCGGCTCGACGACCTCGATCCTGCTCAACACGCCGGGCGAAAGCGCCACCATCGTCACCGCGCTGGAAGGCAACAGGATGGCCCGCTCGGGTCGCGGCGGCGCGGCACTGGCGACCTCGGCGATCGGCTCCTTCGTCGCCGGCACCATCGGCACGATGGGCGTCGCCTTCCTGGCGCCGGTGGTGGTGAAGTTCGCGCTCGCCTTCGGGCCGGCCGAATATTTCTCGCTGATGGTGCTTGCCTTCATCACGGTGTCGGCGGTGCTCGGCTCGTCATCGGTGCGCGGCCTCACCAGCCTGTTCCTCGGCTTCGTCATCGGCATGATCGGCGTCGACCTGCAGACGGGACAGCCGCGCTTCACCTTCGGCATGAACGAACTGCTCGATGGCGTCGATGTCATCATTGCCGCGGTCGGCCTGTTTGCCGTCGGCGAGACGCTCTACATGGCATCGCGCCGCTATGCCGGCAAGGACGAGATCGTGCCGCTCAAGGGCTCGCTCTACATGACCGCGGCCGAATGGGGGCGCTCGTGGAAGCCATGGCTGCGCGGCGCTTTCATCGGCTTCCCGATCGGCGCCATGCCTGCCGGCGGCGCCGAGATCCCGACCTTCCTGTCCTACGCCATCGAAAAGAAGCTGTCGAAGCACAAGGAGGAGTTCGGCACGGTCGGCGCCATCGAGGGCGTTGCCGGACCGGAAGCCGCCAACAATGCGTCTGCCGCCGGCGTGCTGGTGCCGATGCTCACCCTTGGCCTGCCGACCTCGGCGACCGCCGCAATCATGCTGTCGGCCTTCCAGAGCTACGGCATCAATCCGGGACCGCTGCTGTTGACGACGCAGGCCGATCTGGTCTGGGGCCTGATCGCCAGCCTGTTCATCGCCAACGTCATCCTGGTCGTCCTCAACCTGCCGCTGATCGGGCTGTGGGTACGGCTGTTGAAAATCCCGGCGCCGCAGCTCTATGCCGGCATCCTGGTGTTCGCGACCGTCGGCACCTACGGCATCTCGCAATCGCCGATCGACCTCGTCATCCTCTATCTCCTGGGGGCCGCCGGCTTCCTGATGCGGCGCTTCGATTTCCCGACCGCGCCGGTCATCATCGGCATGATCCTGGGGCCGCTCGCCGAAACGCAGTTCCGCCGGGCGATGACGATCTCGAACGGCGACTGGTCGGTGTTCTACACACACAAGCTGTCGCTGGTGCTGCTGATCCTTGCCTTCATCGGGCTCGCCGGTCCGCATATCTGGGCCTTCATCGAGCATCGGCGCCGGCGCGGGCCGGAGCATGTGCCGGGCGATGCCTGAGCGACCTGGAGCATCATGACCGATCTGCTTGCCGGCATCCGCATCCTCGACCTGACCAATGTGCTGGCGGGCCCTTATTGCGCCTACCAGCTGGCGCTGCTCGGCGCCGATGTCATCAAGGTCGAGACGCCGCAAGGCGGCGATCTGGCGCGCCAGCTCGGCGCCTCGCCGGCGCTCAACAAAGCCGGCATGGGCGCGTCGTTCCTGGCGCAGAATGCCGGCAAGCGATCGGTGGTGCTGGATCTCAAAAGCGAAGCCGACCGCGAACGCTTCCTCGATCTCGTCGCCTCGGCCGACGCGCTGGTCGAGAATTTTCGACCGGGCGTGATGGGGCGGCTGGGTCTCGGCTATGAGGTGCTGAAAGCGGTCCGCCCCGGTCTCGTTTATTGCGCCATATCCGGTTTCGGCCAGAGCGGGCCGATGCGCGACAATCCGGCCTACGACCAGATCATCCAGGGGCTGTCCGGTATCATGAGCATCACCGGCACGCCGGAGACAGCACCCTTGCGGGTCGGCTATCCCGTCGCCGACACGCTGGGCGGGCTGGTCGGGGCCTTCGCAATCGCCGCGGCGCTGGTCAAGCAGAAGACCTCGGGCGAGGGCGCGTTTCTCGATGTCTCGATGCTCGAATGCACGCTGTCGGCGCTGGGCTGGCCGGTGTCCAACTATTTGACCGCCGGTGTCGAGCCGCAGCCGATGGGCAATGAGAACATGACGGCTGCGCCCTCCGGCGCGTTTCGCACCGGCGACGGCCTGCTCAACATCGCCGCCAACAAGCAGGAGCAGTTCGTCACGCTTTGCCGGCTGATCGGCCAGCCGGAACTGGCCGACGATCCGCGCTTTGCCGAGCGCGAGACGCGCAAGCAGAACCGCGCTGTGCTGAAGGTGCTGATCGAGACGGCCTTGGCGAGCGCCTCGGCCGCAGCCTGGGAGGAAAAATTCAACCGCGCCGGCGTGCCGGCGGGCCGGGTGCTGACGATCCCGCAGGTGCTTGGCGAGCGCCAGGTCGTCGAGCGCGACATGACCACGCGTTTCCAGGGTCTGCCCGGCATGGCGCAGCCGCTGACCGTGGTGCGCGGCGGCTTCATGGTCGATGGCGCGGCACCCTTGCCGGTCCTGCCGCCACCGGTGCTGGGTGAGCATATGGACGAGGTTTTTTCCACCCTGCCGCCGCGCGCCAGGAGAAGCGCGTGAGCGAGAGAAAAACCGGCCGCGAGCGCGGCGAGGAGTGGTGGCAGACCGGCATCATCGAGATGAGCCCCGGCATCATCCGGCTGCGCGGCTATGAAATCCAGGAGCTGATCGGCCGCGTCAGCTTTCCGGCAACGATCTGGCTGATGCTGCGCGGCGAATTGCCGAGCAAGGAGCAGGCGGCGCTGCTCGGCATTGCGCTGGGGGCGGCCGTCGACCACGGGCCGCAGGCGCCGTCGATCGCCATTGCCCGCATGGCCATCACCTGCGGCGTCGGCATCAACAGCGCCATGGCGTCCGCCGTCAACGTGCTGGGTGACGTGCATGGCGGCGCCGGCGAACAGGCGCTGTCCTTCTATGGCAACATTGCCGTGGCACTTGACCAGGGTGTTGCGCTGGACCAAGCCGTAGCCGCACGGCTCGACCGTTTCTTCGCCGAGGAGAAAGGCTATGTGCCGGGATTTGGCCATCGCTTCCACCCGGTCGATCCGCGCGCGCCGCGCCTGATCGCAGTGACGCGCGAGTTTGCCGCGCGCGGCGTCGTCAGCGGACGCTTTGCCGACATCGCCGAGGCCGTCGAATCAGAGGTGGCACGGCGCAAGGGGAAGAAAATACCGCTCAACATCGACGGCGCCACCGCCGTCATCTATGGCGAGCTCGGCTTTCCGCCGCCGTTGACGCGCGGCCTGTTCGTGCTCTCGCGCTCGGTCGGCATCCTGGCGCATGCATGGGAACAGTCGCAGCAAAGCGAGCGCAACAAAGGGCCGCTGCCGCGCGAATGGCTGTGGGCCTATACGGGCACGCCGCTGCGGCCATTTCCCGCTGAGGGGGATGAGGGTCCCGCTGAAGGGGACGAGGGCAAGTGAGGTTGGTCAGGCCGGGTCCGGCACTGCCGGCTGAGGCGGCGCCAGGTTGGCCATCAGCGTCGAGAGATCCGGCTCATCGATGAGCAACGCCGCGTCCTGCGGCTTGAGCCATGCCCGCTGGCGGCTCTTGGCCTCCTGCCAGTTGGCCAGTTCCTCGGACACCTCCAACAGATAGACGACGACGTCGACGCGCACAAAATTGTGCTCCAGCCGTTTCCAGTAGGAATAGCTGCCGGCAGGCGCCTTGCGGGTCTTGCCGAGCACGCCGGCTTCTTCGCGCGCCTCGATGGTGGCGGCCTTGCGCCCGCTCTTTCCTTTCATCGGCCAGCCCTTGGGCACGATAAAGCGCTTCGTCGCTCGCGACGTCACCAGCATCACTTCGAAATTGCCTGAAACGTCCAGACGAAAGGGAATGGCGGCGACCTGGCGAATGCGTTCGCCTCGCCTTGCCTTGCGTACCGCCTTTTTCTTCGTCGTCGCCATGTGCTGAAAATCCGGTCGGCGGGCGCACCGCCGCACGCCGCCTGCAAACCCTGATATGCCCGCGAGGCAATGAGCATTTTTAGTAAATAAGTCGACTAAGTAAATCGCAAGCGACCGATATCAACGGCAAACACGCACAATCTGGTTGTTGACGATCTGAATCGGACAAGCTTGCCGGACGACGGGCACTTCGGGGCGCGGCTGCGGCACGATCCGACGGTCCTGCTCGCGATATTGCTGCTGCTGTTGCTGGAACTGCTGCCGCTGCAGGCTGTTGCGCAATTGCTGCAGCTGGTTCTGCTGGATCAGCCGGTTGGCGCTGGGATTGACGGACTGAGCCGCAGCAGATTGCATGATGCCGGCGAGCGTTGCCGCCGCCAGCATTGCCGACATGAGAACTGTCGATAGGCGAAGCGTCGACATCAGTTCATTCCCGTACAGATATAACCTCCTCTCTATATAGGGCGTTCGTCTCGATCTGCCATGGGCCGGTCTGCCATGGGCCGATCTGCCACGGGTTGGCGAAATCCCTGAGGAAGCGGCCCGGCCGCACTTGACAGAAAAGATCGATTGACCGCTCTATCGGGCGCGGATCTCGGGCTCAATCGCTGCTGACTCGAGGCACAATCGGGAGCATATTGATGAAAAGCAGGCAAGTATATTTCGCGGCGCTACTGGGCAGCATCTGTATTCTTGGCCCGGTGGCAGTCGCGGCGCAAACCAAGACCGACAAGGCGGCGCCTGCCGCCGCAGCGCCCGCCCCTGCTGCCGGCCCGACATTGCCTGGCGGCGCCTCGGCGCTGTCCGAGACACATGGCGACTGGACGGTCAATTGCCAGGTAACCGGCACGGCCAAGGTTTGCAGCCTGTCGCATCAGCAGTTCAACAAGCAGTCCAACCAGCGCCTGCTGGCGATCGAGCTGTCGAGCAAGAGCGGCGAGGATGCCGCCGGAACGCTGGCGCTGCCGTTCGGCCTGGCGCTCGCCAAAGGAGTCAGCCTGACCATCGACGACCAGAAGCTGGAAGGCAGCTTGCCGTTCAACACCTGCCAGGCCGTCGGCTGCCTGGTGCCGGTGGCGTTCGATGCCAGCGTCACGCCGCTGCTCAAGGCAGCCACCACGCTGAAGATCGACGCCTTCGCGGCCGACACCGGTCAAGCGGTGAGTTTCACTATCCCGCTCAACGGCTTCGGCGGCGCACTGGCACGGACCGCGGAACTCTCGGCGGACTGAGCGGAAAACGTCCGGTCACTCAACCTCGCGCAGCCGGTACCCCACCCCGGTTTCGGTGGTGATGTAGCGCGGCTGGTCGGGTGATTTTTCGATCTTCTGCCGGAGCTGGCGGACATAGACCCTCAGATACTGCACGTCGGTCGAATCGCCCCACACCTGCTTCAGAATGAAATGGTGGGTCAGCACCTTGCCGGCATGCTGCACCATAATGCGCAATATGTCGTACTCCTTGGGGGAGAGCTTTATCTCCTTGCCTTCGACCTTGACGATGCGCTTGACCAGGTCGACGCTGAGATCGCCGGTGTGGAACACCGGCTTTTCGCCCTGCTGCTGGAATTTGTGGCGCAGCGCGACGCGGATGCGGGCGACCAGCTCGTTCATGCCGAACGGCTTGGTGATGTAGTCGTCAGCGCCGAGTTCGAGCGCCGCGACGATGCCGGCTTCGTCGGTGCGGCTGGACAGGATGACCACGGGCACGTCGAGGCCGTCGCCGCGCCATTTGCGCAGGAGGTCGAGGCCGCCCATGCCGGGCAGGCCGAGATCGAGCAGGATCAGATCCGGCTTTTGCGCGTCGACGAGTTCGATCGCAGCGTTGGCGTTGGGCGCTTCGCTGACCGCATAACCCTGGCTGCCGAGGCCGACGCGCAGCAGTTTGCGGATCGGCGGCTCGTCATCGACGACCAGTATGCTGACGTTGGAATTTGTCATGCCGGATCACCAGATGCTTGCTCGTCCACACCTGATACGTCCGTATCGGACGATTGTACCAACCTCGGCATGCGGATTGTGAGGACTGCGCCCGGGCGATCGCTGCGGTTCGCCGCCATGATCGTGCCGCCCATCGCCTCGATGAAGCCCCGGCAGATCGACAGGCCGAGCCCGGTGCCGGCCTGGACCTGATCGCGCTTGCGCACCCGGTAAAAGCTGTCGAAGACGCGCTCCAGGTCGGCGGGCGGAATGCCCGGTCCCTCATCCATGATCTGCAGCACGACGGAGCCATTGTCGGCCCAGCCCTGCAGCCGGATTGTCGATCCCGGTGGCGCGTATTTCGCGGCATTGTCGAACAGATTGAACAACATTTGTTCGAACAGCACGGGATCGAGCTTCAGCATCGGCAGGTCGGCCGGAATATCAACCTCGGTCTTGTGTCCGGCAGTGATCTTGCGCGCCCGTTGCAAGGCCGAGCCGACGACATCGCCGACATAGTGCAGGGCGAAATTCGGTTCCATGGCGCCCGATTCAATCTTGGTCATGTCGAGCAGATTGGCGATGAAGCGGTTCAGCCGTTCGGACTCGTCGAGCACGGTGGTCAGCAGCTCGGCCCGATCGTTCTCGGGCAGTGCCGGCGCAAATTCCCTGAGCGTGCCGGCCGCGCCCATGATGGCCGCCAGCGGCGTCTTCAGATCATGCGAGATCGACGTCAGCAGTGCCGAGCGCAAGCGGTCGGCCTCGGCCGCCAGCCTGGCGCGATCGACATCGGCGACCAGCTGGATGCGCTCGATGGCAACCGCCGCCTGGTCGGCCAGCGCGTCGAGCAGGCGCTGTTGCTCGGGCGTCAAGAGCGGCCCCTGCTTGTCATTGTCGAGGCCGACGACGCCGATGGCGGTACGGCCGGTCCGCAAGGGCAGGTAGAGCCGTCTTGCCCCGGGCAGGGTATCGGCGCCACGGCCGGCAGCCCGGTTGTGTTCCCAAGCCCAGCGTGCAGCCGCTATGTCGGCCTCGGCCAGCGTGTCATCGGGGGGATAACCGGCCTTGACGGTGATCGTGCCTTCTTCCGGCAAAAGCAGCACCACCCGCAGCTTCAGCATCGAGGCGATCTGGAAGGCTGTGGCCCACAAAACGTCGTCGAGCGTGCCGGCGCCGGCGAGCTTCTTTGAAAAGAGGTAGATGTCCTCGGTGGCCCGGGCGCGTGAACGGGCGGCGGCTGCCTGACGCTGCACACGCGCCGTCAGATTGCTGGCGATGACGGCAACGACGAGGAAGACGGCGAAGGCAACGATGCTCTCCGGATCGCGGATCGTCATCGTGTAGCGCGGCTCGAGAAAGAAGAAGTTGAAAGCAATGGCGCTGAGGAAACAGGCGTACAGCGCCGGCCACAGGCCAAAGGTCACTGCCGATGTCAGCACCGCCAGCAGCAGCACGCTGGCAAGGTTGCGAACGTCGAGGAACTGATCGAGAACGGCGCTGACGGCAAGCGCGCCGGCGACATAGACGGTCGAGAAAAGATAAGGCCAGATTTGAAATGGCGTCTGCTCGGCCGCCGCCTTGACCCTCGACGTGGCCTCGTGGTCGCGCTCCGTTCCTGAAATGACATGGACGCTGATATCGCCGGCATTGCGGATCAGATCGTAGGTGAGCGAACCCTCGATCAGTTCGCGCCAGCGCGAGCGGGTCGGCCTGCCGACGACGATATGGGTGAAGTTGTTGGCCATGGCGTGGCGGACGATGTCCTGGGCGACGTTCTGGCCCGGAATGGTCGTCACCTCGGCGCCGAGCTGCTCGGCCAGGCGCAAGAGCGTGGCCAGCCGGTCCTTATCTTCCTCCGACATGGCGGCCGAACGCGGCGTGTCGACATGCAGCGCCGTCCACGGTGCGCGCAGCCGGTCGGCCAGCCGGCGCGCATAGCGGACACGAGACGCTCCGCCCGGACGCGCATCGACGCAGACGAGCACCCTTTCGCCCGCCGCCCAGGGGCCGGGAATGGCGTGCGACTGCATGTGGTTGAGCAACTGCTCGTCGACGCGCTGGGCGGTGCGGCGCAGCGCCAATTCCCGAAGCGCGGTCAGATTGCCCGGCGAGAAATAGTTTTCGACTGCGCGCTGGGCAGTGTTGGGGAAATAGACCTTTCCCTCTTTCAGCCGCTTGATCAGGTCGTCGGGCGTGAGGTCGATGATCTCGATGTCGTCGGCCTGGTCGATGATGGAGTCCGGGACCGTTTCGCGCACCCTGACGCGGGTGATCTGCGCCACGACGTCATTCAGGCTCTCGACATGCTGGATATTGAGCGTGGTGTAGACGTCGATGCCGCGCGCAAGGATTTCCTGGACGTCGAGATAGCGCTTGGGGTGGCGGCTGCCGGGTGCGTTGGTGTGGGCGAGTTCGTCGACGAGCACCAGCGCCGGCCGGCGGGCGAGGATGGCGTCGATGTCCATCTCATTCAGCACGCGGTCCTTGTAGTCGACCTTCTGGCGCGGGATGACCTCGTAGCCTTCGACCAGCGCCAGGGTTTCCTTGCGGCCGTGGGTTTCGACGATGCCGATGACCACGTCGATGCCGTCGGCAAGCATGGCGCGGCCGGCCATCAGCATTTCGTAGGTCTTGCCGACACCGGGTGCAGCACCCAGAAATATCCGCAGGCGGCCGCGCTCTTCCCGTTCCGCATGCTCGAGCAGCGCGTCCGGAGAGGGTCTGGTATAGTTGCTTCTGGCGTCCGGCATCAGGCTCGATCATGAACGGCGCCGAGGATCGTGTCGATCCCTGGCCCCTGGCTTCAGAGATTGTCTCTCACTGCTTGGTATCGTCCAGTGCCAGGTTGAGCGCCAGCACATTGACGACCGGCTCGCCGAGGAAGCCGAGTTCGCGGCCTTCGACATGGCTGTCGACAAGCGCCTTGACCTTGGCTTCGTCGAAGCCCCTGGCCTTGGCCACCCGAGCGACCTGGAAATAGGCGGCGTCCGGGCTGATGGCGGGGTCGAGGCCGCTGCCGGACGTCGTCACCAGATCCATCGGCACCGGCTGGTTCGGGTTCTCCGCCTTCAGCTTTGCAACATCGCCCTTGATGCGGTCGATCAGCTTGGGGTTGGTTGGACCGAGATTGGAGCCGCTGGACGCTGCGGCGTTGTATCCGTCGCCGGCAGCCGAGGGGCGGCCATGGAAATACTTGTCGTCGGCAAAGCCCTGGCCGATCAGTTCGGAGCCGATGACCGTGCCGTTTTTCTCGATCAAGCTGCCATTGGCCTTGTGCGGAAACAGCGCCTGGGCGATGCCGGTCATGCCCAGGGGATAGATCAGGCCGGTCAAAACGGTGAAAAAGACGATCATGATAACAGCGGGTCTTATCTGAGTGAGCATGGACGTATTTCCTTAAGCGAGGCCGAGGCCGGTGACGATCATGTCGATCGCCTTGATGCCGACGAAGGGAACGATGATGCCGCCGAGGCCGTAGACCAGCAGGTTGCGGCTGAGCAGCGCGCCGGCGCCGATGGCGCGGTATTTGACGCCTTTAAGCGACAGCGGGATCAGAGCGATGATGATCAGCGCGTTGAAGATGATGGCCGACAGGATGGCGCTCTGCGGCGTCGCCAGATGCATGATGTTGAGCGCTTGCAGGGGGCCGATTGTATGTCCCGGCGCAACGTAGAAGACGGCAAACATGGCCGGGATGATGGCGAAGTATTTGGCGACGTCGTTGGCGATCGAGAAGGTCGTCAGCGAGCCGCGCGTCATCAGCAGCGCCTTGCCGATCTCGACGATCTCGATCAGCTTGGTCGGGTCACTATCGAGGTCGATCATGTTGCCGGCCTCGCGGGCGGCAACCGTGCCGGTGTTCATGGCGACGCCGACATCCGCCTGCGCCAAGGCCGGCGCGTCGTTGGTGCCGTCACCGCACATGGCGACCAGCTTGCCCTTGGCCTGTTCGTCGCGGATCAGCTTCAGCTTGTCCTCGGGCGTGGCCTGGGCGAGGAAATCGTCGACGCCGGCTTCGGCTGCGATCGCCGCCGCAGTCATCGGATTGTCGCCGGTGATCATCACGGTGCGGATGCCCATTTTGCGCAGTTCGGCAAAGCGCTCGCGGATACCACCCTTGACGATGTCCTTGAGGTGGACGACGCCGAGCAGGCGGCCGTCACGCTCGACGGCCAGCGGCGTGCCGCCCGACTTGGCGATCTCGTCGGCGATCGCCTGGAGATCCTTGACGGTGTCGCTGCCGGGGCGCGTGCCGTGAGTGGCCGATGTCGACTGGCTGACATAGGCGAGAACCGAATCGACGGCGCCCTTGCGCACCGACGAGCCATCGATGTCGACGCCGCTCATCCGGGTCTGCGCGGTGAAGGGCACGAAGCTGGCATGCAAGGTTGCCATGTCACGGGCGCGGATGGCGTATTTCTCCTTGGCCAGCACGACGATCGAGCGTCCCTCAGGCGTCTCGTCGGCGAGCGAGGCGAGCTGCGCGGCATCGGCCAGTTCCTGTTCGGTGACGCCCTTGACCGGCCGAAATTCGGTGGCCTGGCGGTTGCCGAGCGTGATGGTGCCGGTCTTGTCGAGCAAAAGCGTATCGACGTCGCCCGCCGCTTCGACGGCACGGCCGGACATGGCCAGCACGTTGAAGCGCACCAGGCGGTCCATGCCGGCAATGCCGATGGCCGACAGCAGGGCGCCGATGGTGGTCGGGATCAAGGTGACGAACAGCGCGACCAGCACCGTCACCGGGATATAGCCACCGGAATAGGAGGCAAAGCTCGGGATCGTGGCGGTGGCCAGCACGAAGATCAGCGTCATGCCGACGAGCAGGATGTTGAGCGCGATCTCGTTGGGCGTCTTCTGGCGCGAGGCACCCTCGACCAGCGAGATCATGCGGTCGAGGAAGGTGTGGCCGGAGGCGGCTGATATGCGCACGCGAATCCAGTCGGACAGAACCTGCGTGCCGCCGGTGACCGCCGAACGGTCGCCGCCGGATTCGCGAATGACGGGTGCGGACTCGCCGGTGATTGCCGCCTCGTTGACCGAGGCCACGCCTTCGATCACTTCACCGTCGGACGGGATGATGTCGCCGGCTTCGACCAGCACGATGTCGCCAACCTTCAGGCTGGTGCCGGGCACCAGCTTGAACCTGGAGCGGTCTTCGCCGGCAAGCAGCTTGGCCTGGGTTTCGGTGCGCGCCTTGCGCAGCGAATCGGCCTGCGCCTTGCCGCGGCCTTCGGCGACGGCCTCGGCGAAGTTGGCGAACAGCACGGTGAACCACAGCCAGATGATGATCTGCAGCGTAAAGCCGAAATCGCCGCCGCCGGTGACGAGATCCTTGACGAACAGGACCGTGGTAAGAAGCGAGACGATGCCGACGACGAACATCACCGGGTTCCTGACCAGCGTGCGGGGGTCGAGTTTCCTGAAGGCGCCGCCGATGGCCGGCCACAGGATGCGGGCATCCATGATGACCGCGGATTTGGACTGGCTCATTTGATGGCTCCAGAATCTGAACTGTTGGCCGGCACCGACCGATCGGATGCCGAAAAGAGGGGCGGCGGACCATAGGCCAGCAGCCAGATCACGATCATGACTGCCGCGAGGCCGAGGAAGGTAGATACGCTGGGGAAGGGAGGGGGCGTTTCCTCCCCCTCATTGCCGGCTCGTGGGCCGGCTCGCGGCCGGGCCTTCATGCGTTTTGGGTAGAACCAGGACATGACAAGCCTCAGAATGTCTGGCCGTTGATGGCAGCCAGGTGCTCGACGATCGGTCCGATCGCCAGTGCCGGGAAGAAGGTCAGGCCGACGACGATCAGGATGACGCCGACGAGCAGGCCGACGAACAGCGGGCCGTCGGTCGGGAAGGTGCCGGCGGAAGCCGGAACCGTCTTCTTCGTCGCTAGCGAGCCGGCAATGGCAAGCGCTGGAATGATGACGAAGAAGCGACCCACCCACATGGAGATGCCGAGCGTGATGTTGTACCAGGGCGTGTTGCCGGAAAGGCCGCCAAAGGCCGAGCCGTTGTTGGCCGCCGCCGAAGTGTAGGCATAAAGAACCTCGGAGAAGCCATGCGGACCGCCATTGGCCATCGAGGCGACGGCGCTTGGCAGCACGACCGCTATTGCCGTGAAGACCAGCATGACCAGCGGCAGAGCTAGGATGGCGAGCATTGCCATCTTGACCTCCTTGGCCTCGATCTTCTTGCCGAGATATTCGGGCGTGCGGCCAACCATCAGGCCGGCGACGAACACGGTGATGACGATGAACATGACGATGCCGTAGAAGCCGGCGCCGACGCCGCCGACGATGACTTCGCCGAGCTGCATGTTGAGCATCGGGACCAGGCCGCCAAGTGCTGTGAACGAGTCATGCATGGCGTTCACCGCACCGCAGCTCGCAGCCGTGGTGATGACGGCGAATAGTGCCGAAGCGGCAATGCCGAAGCGGCTCTCCTTGCCTTCCATGTTGGCGCCGTCGACGCCCAGCGCATGGACCAGCGGATTGCCCGCGGCTTCCGCCCAGTAGCAGATAACGACGCCAGCGATGAACAGCACACCCATCGTGGCCAGGATCGCCCAGCCCTGGCGCTGGTTGCCGACCATGCGGCCGAAGACGTTGGTGAGTGCGGCACCCAGCGCGAAGATCGTCACCATCTGGATCATGTTGGAGATCGCGTCCGGGTTTTCGAAAGGATGCGCGGCGTTGGCGTTGAAGAAGCCGCCGCCATTGGTGCCGAGCATCTTGATGGCGACCTGCGAGGCGACCGGCCCAAGGGCGAGCGTCTGCTTGGCGCCTTCGAGCGTGGTGGCGTCGACATAAGGCCCGAGCGTCTGCGGCATGCCGAGCCAGACATAGACAAGGGTGAGCACGATGCTGAGCGGCAGCAGGATGTAGAGCGTGCAGCGGGTCATATCGACCCAGAAATTGCCGATCGATTTGGCCGAGGCGCGGGCGAAGCCGCGGATCAGCGCCACCGCAATGGAAATGCCGACGGCGGCGGACATGAAGTTCTGAACAGTCAGGCCGGCCATCTGCACGAGGTAGGACAACGTGCTTTCGCCGCCGTAATTCTGCCAGTTGGTGTTGGTGACGAAGCTGACGGCAGTGTTGAAGGCGAGATTGGGTTCGACCGATGCCATCCCGGCCGGATTGTAAGGCAGGACGCCCTGCAGGCGTTGCAGAAAGTACAGCACCAGGAAACTGGCAAGGCTGAAGAAGATGATGCCGGCCGCATAGGCGGTCCAGTGCTGCTCCTCGAGCTCGCTGGTTCCCGAAATGCGGTAGAGGCCGCGCTCAACGGGCCCGAGTATGGGCGAGAGAAAGGTGCGATCGCCATTGAAGACGCGGTACATGTAGCCGCCGAGCGGCTTCACCAGCAAAACGACGATCCCGCAATAGACCAGGATCTGTATCCATCCGTTGAGTGTCATGGCTTTCCGTGCCTTGCTTCAGAAGCGTTCTGGGCGAACGAGGGCGTATGTGAGGTAGACGAGCAGGAACAAGGTCACGCCGCCACCGAGGATGTAATCGACAAACATGTTGCGATCCTTCCGCTTAAAGAGCGTCGCAGGCTTTGATGTAGGCGAGGGAAAGGGCGAAAAACAAAACCTCGATCCCGATGACGACAATGTCCATTGTGTTGGTCCTTGCTTGTACTTGGCGTCAGTTGCTGGCAGGCCGTAAATTCCATGAGAACGACCCGCCGTAGCTTCGATGGCTACGGCGCCCGGAGCGTTTTGCTCGAAGTGGAATATGGACCCGATCGCCATAAAGGTTCGAGACGGGCCGCGGAGGAAAGATATAAAATTCCTATAAAGATTTCCGGGAGATGGCTCCGTTCCGGGCCGCTAGAAACCGAGGCCATGATATCGCGACCCCTCTTGCGGCGCCGCCGTCTTTCGAAACAATGGGAACGCAAAACGAGGGAAAAACAGATGCTCGACATGGCACCATCGAAACAGGCGGCGACATGGCTTTGCGCGCTTGCACGGGCGCTGGAAGCTGATGACGCCGAGGCGGCCGCCAACCTGTTCGTCGAGGATTGCTACTGGCGCGATCTGCTGGCTTTCACCTGGAACATCACCACGATGGAAGGCCGCGGTGCGATCCGCGACATGCTGCAAGCGACGCTGGCGGAAGCGAAGCCCTCACACTGGACGCTGTCTGGCGAGGCGACCTCGGATGAGGGCACCGTCGAGGCCTGGTTCACGTTCGAAACGTCGGTCGCGCGGGGCGAAGGGATTGTGCGCCTCACGGACGGCCGCTGCCGGACCTTGTTCACGGCGGTGCGGGAGCTCAAAGGGTTCGAGGAGAAAAAGGGACCGGCGCGGCCGCTAGGCATCCGTCACAAGGCCGATCCGAAGCGCGAAACCTGGGCGGAGGCGCGGGCGCGCGAGACGCGTGACCTCGGCGCCACCGAGCAGCCCTATTGCCTGGTGATCGGCGGCGGGCAGGGCGGCATCATGCTCGGCGCGCGGCTGAGGCAGCTCGGCGTGCCCACCATCATCATCGAGAAAAATGCGCGCCCCGGCGATTCCTGGCGCAACCGTTATCGCTCGCTCGTGCTGCACGATCCGGTCTGGTACGACCATCTGCCCTACATTCCGTTCCCGGAGAACTGGCCGGTGTTCACGCCCAAGGACAAGATGGGCGACTGGCTGGAGATGTACACCAGGGTGATGGAGCTCAACTACTGGGTCGCCACCAAATGCGTCAGCGCCAGCTATGACGAGGCCGAGAAGGTGTGGACTTTGGTGGTCGACCGCGTCGGCCGGCAGATCACGCTGAAGCCGAAGCACATTGTCTTTGCCACCGGCGCCTATGGCCCGCCACGCCAGATCGCGCTGCCCGGCGCCGAGACCTTCAAGGGCGAACTCCTGCATTCCAGCCAGTATGCAAGCGGCGAGAAATTCCGCGGCAGACGTGTCGCTGTCATCGGCGCGGCAAGCTCGGGGCACGATGTCAGCGTCGACCTCTGGGAGAGCGGCGCAGACGTCACCATGATCCAGCGGTCGCCGACGACAGTGGTGAAATCCGACACTCTGATGGAAGTCGGCTTCGAGATCTTCTCGGAAAAGGCTCTGGCGCGCGGCATCAGCACCGACAAGGCCGACCTGATCGTCGCGTCCACGCCGTTCGCGCTTGTACCCAAGGGCCAGCGGGATCTTTACGAGGTGATCAAGGCACGCGACGCAGACTTCTACGACCAGCTACGCGCCGCCGGCTTCGCCATCGATTTCGGCGAGGACGAGACCGGGCTGTTGATGAAGGCCTACCGCACCGGCTCCGGCTACTACATCGATGTCGGCGCCTGCGAACTGATCATCAATGGCGAGATCAAAGTGAAGAGCGGCGTCGGCATCAGTTCATTGACGCCGACCGGCATCCTGTTCGACGACCGCAGCGAGCTGGCCGTCGATGCGATCGTCGCCTGTACCGGCTACCAGTCGATGAACGAGACCGTGGCGGCCATCGTCTCGCGCGAGGTCGCCGACAAGGTCGGGCCATGCTGGGGCCTCGGCTCCGGCGTCAAGGGCGATCCCGGTCCTTGGCAAGGCGAGCTGCGCAACATGTGGAAGCCGACGGCGCAGGACGCGCTGTGGTTCCACGGCGGCAATCTGGCGCTGTCGCGGTTTTACTCGAAATATGTGGCGCTGCAGATCAAGGCGCGGATGGAAGGGATTGCGACGCCGGTGTTTGGGGCGGTGAGTAATTCGGGGTAAGGTTCGACCCCCACTCCGTCGAGCTTCGCTCGACACCTCTCCCCCGATCGACGGGGGAGAGGAATGGCGCGAAGCGATTCCAGCTGGCGCCTTTCCTCTCCCTCCGGAGGGGGAGAGGTGGCTCGGCGAAGCCGAGACGGAGTGGGGGAAGGCGGTCCTCAAACGCGCCGCCGAAAGACAGACCATCTCCCATGAAGGGGAGACCAGCTAATCGTGCCTACGCCCGAAATGCCGTGCCGCGACCTCGACATGCGTATGGTGCGTGTGGGCCTCGAAGCGCTCGGTCTCGTTGTGGTCGGCGGCTTCGTTCGGCCACCAGACACCACCCACGACGATGCCGTCCGATGTGAGCCGCTGATCCGCGATCAGCGCCGCACCGACCGCATCGACGAAGGTAAAGCGCCCGGGGCGCAGTCTCAGCACCGCGACATCGCCGACACCGCCAACTTTCAGCGTCCCAAGCTCCGGCCTGGCGATCGCCTCGGCTGGCCTTTGCGTGGCGGCGCGCAGCACCTCGACCAGCGGCATGCCCAGCGCCATTAGCTTCGACATGCAGACCAGTATGTCGAAGGCCGGACCGTCGACGCAATAGAGATGCACGTCGCTGGAGATGACGTCGGGCGCGAGGCCCTCGGCCAGCATCGCTTTCGCCACGGCGAAGTCGAACGATCCCATGCCGTGGCCGATGTCGAAGATGACGCCGCGTTCGCGGGCCAGCCGCATGTCCGGCCGCACCGCGCCGGAGGCGAAGACCGGCGCGTTGGGGAACGGGCGAAAACAGTGCGTGAGGATGTCACCCTTGCGCAGCCGCGGCAGCACTTCGGAGCGGCCGGGCGGCGGCTCGTCTATATGCGCCATCAGCGGCAGGCCGGCCTGGTCGGCGGCTTCCAGCGCGAGATCGACCGGCGCGATGCCGCTGGCGCCGCCGGCATGCTTGCCGGAGCGCACTTTTACGCCGACGACGACATCGGCGTGCTCGCGCACCGCAGCCACCGTCTCGCGTGGCTCGCAGAGCCTGAGATCGCTGCATTCGCCGACAGAGACGCTTTGCGAGAAGCCGAATTGCCGGCAAAGGAGATGTTGACATAGGCCAGGATGCGCACCTTCGAGCGCTCGATGACATGGCGGCGAAAGCCCAGAAAATTGCCGGCGCCGGCGCTGCCGGCATCGATGAAGGTGGTGGTGCCGCTCTTGGCCGCCAGCCGGTCGGCGTCGACGCCAAGCGAGGTGCCGCCCCAGTAGACATGGCTGTGCAGGTCGATGAGGCCGGGTGTGACGATGCAATCACGAGCATCGACTATCTTGGTGGCGTGCTCGGCATCGATCGCCGCCTCGATGGCCACGATGCGTCCGCCCGCAACGGCGACATCGCGCGGCGCGTCCAGGCCCGAGGCCGGATCGATCAGGCGGCCGCCCTTGATCAGGAGATCGAACTGCATCGGCGCCTGCCTCTCTTCGTTTTGGGGCATGATCTCTGGACAAAACGGTTTCCGTTTGTCCGAGAAAACCGGTTTCCACTTTTCGAGATCATGCCCCGACTGGTCAAACCGGCCGGTAGGCGACGGCTTCGACCTCGATTTTGATATCGATCATCAGCCGCGATTCGACCGTGGTGCGGGCCGGCGGATTCTTCGGGAAGTGCTTGGCGTAGACGGCATTGAAGGCGCCGAAGTCGCGCGCGTCCTCGAGCCAGACCGTGGTCTTGACGACATCGTCCATGGTGCAACCGGCCAGCGCGAGTGCCGCCTTCACATTCTGCAGCACCTGCTCGGTCTGCTCGGTGATGCCGCCCTTGACCACGATGCGGTCGCTGTCGACCGGCACCTGGCCTGAGATGTAGACGAAATCCCCGGCGCGCACGGCCGGCGACAGCGGCACGTGGGATGTTCCAAAACACTCTTTAGGCAAAGGAAACTCCTGTTCAGAATGGCGGGCCGCGCCCCGTTTTCGACGACCGCTCTACGCCTGTCCCGGTGATCCTCATAGGGGGCTTTTTGGAAAGCAGCATTTTTCCAAACGCGTGTTGCTTTATCGCAGGCTCGCCAGCATCTTGCGCGTCGCATTTTCCCGACAGGAGATTTCAATGACCTTCGACAAGAACCCGTTTCCAGAGGGCGATGCCGATCGCCACGCGCTCTGGGAAATGTTGGTGCGGCGCGACATCGACGCCTTTATCGGTCAGGACTGGTCGATGGTCGAGGATGATTTCCTCGCCGACAGCTTCTTCGGCATGCATGCGCATTTCCTCAGCGATGCCGACGCCTGGCGTCTGCAATTCCCGAGCCTTGCCGTCTATCGCGACGAATGGCTGCGCCAGGCCAAGGAGACGGCGGCGGCCAGATTCGCCGAGCCGCTGCGCGAGGCGCTGTTTCGCGTCACCAACATGCGCGACATCGATGTCGATGGCGACCGCGCCGTGCTGCACAAGAAGTTCAACGGCTCGGTGGCCAAGGCCGATGGCAGCGTCGACAAGCTGAAATGGCAGACGCTGTATTTTTGCAGGAAGGTGGCGGGCCACTGGAAGATCGGCGGCTTCGTCGGCTACATGCCACATCCCTTGGGGATCTGAGGTTTACCCGCTTATGCTATTGCCGGCTTCGCGCACGAAGACGTCCGCTTCCGGGCTGCAGCTGTAAAAGCTCGCCAACCGAACCCACTCGAGCTCAAGCGAGTTGAACGGGACAGGTTCGTCCAACAGGGCTAGCGGGAGCGGTGGTCGAACACAACCGCCATGGTCTTACCAATTGCCGCCATGACGACGAGTTCGACGAGATCGTCGTCGCTGTCGACACAGGTTGGATCCATGCGGCGGATGGCGTCGAGCGCCGCCCTGGTCGAGACGGTATCGCCGGCGCGGAATCTGGAAAGCGCAGAGGAAACAAGGTTCTGGGTTGTCACGTCGATGACAGGTACGCTCGGCACTACGTTCATGGCTTCCTCCTGCCAAGAACCCTCTCCCGAAGGAAATAATACGCCGAACGACGGCGTGTGCCAGCGGAATCGTGGTCCGACCAGATTGCCTGGAGGGCACGTTTGCGTGTTTGATAGGATCGAGCCCACAGCGTCCAGGACGGGACATGAAACTGTACTTCAGCCGCAATCCCAATCCGCGCCTCGCGGTTGCAACTGCACGTCATCTGCAGGCCAAGGTCGAGTGTGAGTTTGCGGCACCCATGGCGCCCGGGCAGGCTGAGCGGTTTCGTCAGCTCAATCCCAATCTTACCCTGCCGATATTGGCATGGCCGGGCGGCAGCCTGTGGGAAGCAGACGCCATAGCCTGCCTTCTGTCGCGCGAAGCGGGTTCGGATTTCTGGCGCGGCGGCGATGACCAACCCGACATGATCCGCTGGCTGAGCTGGGGCAAGGAGAATTTCGTCCGGGCCTGCGACATCGTGCATTTCGAGCGCGGAACCAAGCAGCGCTACGGGATTGCGCCCGTCGACCAGGGCAAGGTCGAGGAGGGGCTGGCGGAGTTCCGCATCGCGGCAGCGATTCTCGAGGCGGAGCTCGCCAAGCGGCCATGGCTTGTGGGCAAGTCGCTCTCCTATGCCGATTTCCGCATGGCGACGTTTTTGCCGTTCAACGATGCAGCCGGCCTGCCGCTGGCGGACTATCCCTCTGTTCTGGGTTGGTATCGCCGGCTCGAAGCCATCGATGCCTGGCGCGATCCCTTCAACGGGCTGGAAGCGCCGCTTCTGCCGCCGGTCAACTCCGCTTGATGTGCCTTCCCTTTGGGCAGATGGGCTGATGTGTGGCGCTTTGGCAGCATAGGTGTGGAACAGCGGGCGAGTTGCCATGGCGCGCTCGACGGCTCGCGGCCGGGTTGATAAGCCCTGTCCGCAAGGAGAGTCGTGACATGACCGTAGCCATCGAGATGGGACAGACGACGGCGGGTGCGTCGGCGGCGCTCGACCTTGAGGAGCTGCTGGCCACCCGGCTTCTGGTGCAGGGCAATTCCGGCTCCGGCAAATCGCACCTTTTGCGCCGGCTCCTGGAGCAGAGCGCGCCCTGGGTGCAGCAGACCATCATCGACCCGGAAGGCGATTTCGTCTCGCTGGGCGACCATTACGGCCATCTGGTCATCGATGCCGAGGAGCATACGGAGCGTGGCCTGCAAGCAGCCGGCGAGCGGGCGCGCATCCACCGCGTCTCCACGGTGCTCAATCTCGAAGGGCTCGATGCCGAGAACCAGATGCGGCGCGCCGCTGCCTTTCTCGGCGGGTTGTTCGAGGTTGCCCGCGAGCATTGGTATCCGATGCTGGTGGTGGTCGACGAAGCGCAGCTGTTCGCGCCCGCCGTGGCCGGCGAAGTGTCCGACGAGGCGCGAAAGCTCTCGCTCGGCGCCATGACCAATTTGATGTGCCGCGGCCGCAAGCGCGGCCTTGCCGGCATCATCGCCACGCAGCGGCTGGCAAAGCTCGCCAAGAATGTAGCGGCGGAGGCGTCCAATTTCCTCATGGGCCGTACCTTCCTCGATATCGACATGGCGCGCGCCGCCGACCTTCTGGGCATGGAACGGCGTCAGGCCGAGGCGTTTCGAGACCTGGAGCGCGGGCACTTCATGGCGTTGGGCCCAGCGCTGTCGCGCCGTCCGCTGGGCGTGCGCATCGGCCAGACCGAGACCAGCCCGCGCAACGGTACGCCGCGGCTGATGGCAATGCCGGAAACAGCGCTTGAAGACGCGCGCGCCATCATCCTGGCGGCGCCGCCGCCCGAGACGATGCGCGCGCCGCGCCGGATGGCGTCGCCGGAGCTGCTCGACCAGCTGATGGCGGCCAAATCGGCGGCGATGGAGATCCGCCCGGAACCTGCGGAACCGGCGGTAAGCGCCGAGGATATGGCCGAGCGGCGAGAGCGGGTGGACCGTGTCCTGCGCGCCATCCTGGCGCAGCCCGATGCGGGTTTCCGCGTCATCGGCGTGCTTTATCAGGAGTTCGTCGTCCGCTGCCGCATCGAAGGCCTCGCTTCGGTGGTGCCGGACCTCTCAGAATTCCGTCGCATGCTGACGCGTGCCCGCGCCGGGCTCGGCGCCGACATGGCAGGCGATGACGCCTGGCAGGACGTTTCCGTGCGCGCCTCGCTGCTGCCCGAGGACATGCAGGGCGTGTTCATGATGATCGCCCGCGCCGCCAAAGAAGGCTGGCCGTGCCCGAGCGACGCGGCGATCGCGCGCGCCTACGGCTCGCATTCGCTGCGGCGCGCCCGGCGGCTGCTCACCTATATCGAGGAGCAGGGCCTCATCGTCTGCCAGCTCGACGGCACCGGCCGCCGCACGGTGACGCTGGTCGAGCTCGCCTGGGCGACGGCGCCGGGCGACCCCAATGCCGCGGAGGCGGAACAGGGCAGCCTGGCGCTCTGAAAGGCGAACAGGCAGCTACCTGACTTGCTTGCGCGGTTCTGAACAAGATGTGTTTCGCCGATCGGCGCGCGACGATTTATGATGGGTTTCCGAGAATCGCAGAACGGTTCGGGCGGGAGGGTTGTCCGGTGCGGTTGAAATCTCTGGCTGTCTTTGTCTTTGGCCTCCTTGCCATCGCCGGCATCGCCTTGACGATGTCTGCCCGGTCTTTTGCCGCGTCCTCCGATATACCGGCCTGGCTGCAGGCCCATGTCGGCAATGACGACGGCGAGATTTCGCAAGTGGTGCTGGAGCGGGCGCGCGCGCTTTACCTGAAGAAGGTCGCGCAAGGCGCGGTCCACAATGGCTGCTATTTCGCCATGGATGCGACGCGCCCCGGCGATCTCGGCAATGGCGTGCTGGGGCGGCGCTACTACGTCATTTGCGAGGCCAAGCAGTCGTTCAGGGCGATCTCGTCGGGCCATGGCGGCGGCCGCAATTTGAAAGGCGTGGTCGATTTCTCCAACGGCAAACGCTGCGCGAAAAACTTCGGCAATGCCCTGGACTCGTCCTTGACGACCGGTGGCGCCTATATGACCGGCGAGGCAAAGACCTCATTCAAGGGTTTTTACCGCATCGGCGCAAAAAAGGACCAGGCGCTGCTGCGCACCTTCATCCAGTTCGACGGTGAGGGGGAGACGGCGAATGCCAGGCAGCGGGTGATCGGTGGCCACGCGGCGCGGCTGTTGCGCGGCATGTGCCTGCGCAAGAACCCGAACAGCTCCTATGCCGACCATGACGGCTTCGTGCCATACGGCAAGCTGGTGGATTATGCCGGCGGCCGCAGCAATGGCTGCACCAGCTGGTCGCCGTCCGACGCCGACCAGATCATTTCGATGGTGAAGGGCAATCCGACGACGCTCTATATCTACCCGGAATCGCGCGACATCACCGCCGTTGGTAAATCGGGCGCCTATTGGAATGCGTCCTGCCTGAAGGAGATCGGGAAGCCGAAATTCTGGCCGCGAAAGAGCCTTGAGCCGATCATCGCGCAATACGCCAAGGACAACCCGCCACCGCCGCCACAACCGTTGCCGATCTGCACCGGGCGGTGAGGGATGAGTCCTCGGCTCGGCATTGTCGGCGGCGCGGACTGGCTGGGCGGCGCCGCCGATCCGATGGGCTCTACTGATTGATCTCGGGTTCGACGAGCTTTGCCAGATTGCGCAGCGACTCCTGCCAGCCGAGATAGCAGGCTTCGGCCGGAATAACGTCCGGAATGCCGGCCTGCGTGATGTCGAGTTCCGTGCCGACCGACACTTTCTTCAGGAGCACGGTTACTTCGATCTGGCCGGGCAAATTGGGGTCGTCGAACCTGTCGGTGTAGCGCAGGCGCTCGCCGGGAACGAGTTCGAGATATTCGCCGCCGAAGGAATGGCTGCCGCCCGTCGTGAAGTTTCGGAACGACATCTTGAAGGCGCCACCGACTTTCGCGTCGAAGCTGTGCACGGTGCAAGTGAAGCCGTTCGGCGGAAGCCATTTCGCCAGCGCGTCGGCTTCTGTGAATGCGCGGTAGACCTTCTCCGGGCTGGTCGTCAGAACGCGGTGCAAACGTACGGTGCTTGGCATCTCTTCGGTATCCTTTGTGGTTTCGTTGTTCGATGCCCCAAGGACGGGTGAACCTCACCCGGTCCGACATAGCCTGTCAAATTTTCTTGAGCCCTTTGCCGGCAGCCATCCGCCCGCGACTTCGAGTCGCCGCCTCAGGCAGGCGGTCGTGTCGCGTCAAATTGCATGAACCATTGACAGGTTGCCTAACCTTTCGGCGCGGATCTCACAATTATTAAAATTGTAAGTCTCTCCTACAAAGTTGTATTAGGATCAGCTTAACGCCTTCGGCATTATCTATTAAATGAGGGGCGACGATCTCCTTGGTGTACTATAGAATGATTCCCTGGAACGACGGATCAATTTAAGAGTTGATCCGAAATGGTCGCTCGAAGGTTGTCGAACGACCAAGGCAGCACGCGCAAGGAGTGTCGGAATGACCACAGTCCTCAACGCCAAAGGCATTCCACTTCCCTATACCGGCGCTTCCACCCATTGGTTCTCGGCGACTGGAGGCGCGCCTTACCGCTACGGCACCTCGGGCAACGATTCCTTCTGGGGCGACACCAACGTCAAGGTCACCATGTATGGCGGCGCGGGCGACGACTATTACCATCTCTATTCGACGATCAACAAAGCGGTCGAGAACTACGGCGCGGGCGTCGACACGATCGATACCTGGATGAGCTACAAGCTGCCCGCCAATTTCGAGAACCTCGTCGTCACCGGCGACGGCCACTATGCCTTCGGCAATGCTCAGGACAACATCATAACGGGCGGCGCTGGCAGCCAGACGCTGGACGGCGGCAAGGGCAATGACGTGCTGATCGGCGGCGCCGGCGCCGACACCTTCATCATCACCAAGGGCAATGGCAGCGACCTTATCTCCGATTTCGGCGCGACCGACACGGTGCGCCTCAACGGCTATGCCTTCACCTCGTTCGAGGCCGTCCACGCCAATATGGTCCAGGTGGGATCGAACGTGCAGCTGAACCTCGGCTCGAGCGAGGTGCTGGTGTTCCACAACACCACGATCGACAAGTTTCAGCCCGGCCAGTTCGAGCTGCCGATCGACAAGACCGGCATGACGCTGTCGTTCAACGACGATTTCAACACGCTGAGCCTGTGGAACGGCCAGAGCGGCATCTGGGATTCCAATTTCTGGTGGGGGGCGCAGAACGGCAGCTCGCAGCCCCAGAACGGCGAGCTGCAATGGTATATCGACGCCAATTATGCGCCGACCAGCTCGGTCCATCCGTTCAGCGTCGCAAGCGGCGTGCTCACCATAACCGCGGCGCATGCGCCCGACGACATCAAGCCGCTGATCAACAATTACGAATACACTTCCGGCATACTGACGACGCACGACACCTTCTCGCAGACCTATGGCTATTTCGAAATGCGGGCCGATCTCCCGGAAAATGCCGGCGCGTGGCCGGCCTTCTGGCTTCTGCCCGAAGACGGTTCATGGCCCCCGGAACTCGACGTGATCGAAATGTATGGGCAGAACCCGAATGCGCTTCTCATGACCGCGCACACAAATGAGACGGGAACCCACACCACGGTCGGGTCGACGGTGAATGTCTCCAACACCGACGGCTATCACACCTATGGCCTGTTGTGGACGCCGGACAAGCTGGTCTGGACCTATGATGGCGTCCAGGTCGCGGAAGCGGCGACGCCGTCCGATATGAACAAGCCCATGTATATGCTGGTCGACCTTGCGGTCGGCGGTCAAGCCGGCGCGCCGCCCGACCATCTGGCGACGCCCGCGCAAATGAAGATCGACTATATCCACGCCTATACGCTGAACGATTTGCAGCAGAGCCATCTGAGCACGACAGCCGAGCACGCGGTCTAGATGTCACGGGACCGCGCGCCACTCAGGGATGCCGCCATCGGCCTGCGCCCGGTTTTCCTGCGCGGCATCGCCGATATCGGCATCTTTTCGTTGCTGATCAACATCCTGCTCCTGGTGATCCCGCTCTATCTGCTGCAGGTCTATGACCGGGTGTTGCCGTCCTCCAGCGTCGAGACGCTGCTTTATCTCTCGGCCATGGCGGTCCTCGCGCTCGCCTTCCTCGGCCTGCTGGACGCGGTCCGCGCCATCTACGCGCAACGTGTTGCGGCCACCGTCGACCAGAAACTGGGCGCGCGGACATTCGCCGCCTCGCTTGGCGCCAGACATGCCGGCAGCGGGCTGTCGCCGCTGAACGACCTTGCCACGACTTGCGCCTTCATCAGGTCGCGCGGCGTGGCGGTGTTGTTCGACCTGCCGTTTGCGCCCGTCTTCCTGGCCTTGCTCTATTTCATCCATCCCGTCCTGTTCTGGCTGACGCTCGCCGGTGCCGTGCTGCTGTTTCTCCTGGTCGTGGCCAACCAGCTTGCCATCGGCAGGAACGATGCCATGTCGGCGGAACGCTCGGCGGTGGCCAGCCAGGCGGAGCAGGCCTTCGCCCGCAACACCGACACGCTGCGCGCCATGGGCATGGTGCAAAATGCCGCCGCGGTCTGGGGACAGCACGTTGCTGAGGCGCTGACCCTGCATGACCGTTCCGGAAGCGCCAATGCGATCTTCAGCGCGACGTCGCGGGCGCTGCGCATGATGCTGCAACTGGCGATCCTCGGCGCCGGCGCGTGGCTGGTGCTACAAGGGCAGATGACCGCCGGCATGATCTTCGCTTCGTCGCTGGTGTCGTCGCGCGCGCTGCAGCCGCTCGACCAGCTGATCGGATCCTGGCGGCAGATCGTCGACGCCAAGCGATGCTGGAAGCGGCTGGACACCGCCCTTGCGGCGCAACCAGCGCAGGGGCGCAAGCTCGCACTGCCCGATCCATTGGGCGCGATTTCGGTGCAGGATCTGTTCTTCATCGCGCCGACTGCGGCTTTCGGCACGGAGCCCATCCTCAAGCGGTTGAATTTTGCCATCGGCGCCGGCGAAGCGGTGGCGATCGTCGGCCCGAGCGGGGCCGGCAAATCGACGCTGGCGAAATTGCTTGTGGGCGCGCTGCAGCCGACCGGCGGCGCGGTCAGGGTCGACGGCGCCGACCTGAGGAGCTGGGACGAAACCCAGCTTGGCAGGCATATCGGCTATCTCGCGCAGGAGGTGGAGCTTTTCCCGGGATCGATCGCGCAAAATGTCGCCCGCTTCGAACCCGACGCCGATGACGCCGCGATCGTCGAAGCGGCCAGGCGCGCCGAGGCGCATGAGCTGATTCTCACGCTGCGCGACGGCTATCAGACCATGATAGGCCCGTCGCATACCGTGCTGTCGGGCGGCGAGCGCCAGCGGATAGGGCTGGCGCGCGCCTTCTACGGCAAGCCACGCATCCTGGTGCTGGACGAGCCCAACGCCCATCTCGACGGCAGTGGGGAGGCGGCGCTCGAAGGGATGCTTTCGGCCGCGCGAAGTGTAAGCGTCACGACAGTCGTCATCACGCATCGCCCTTCGATCGCCGCGGCCTGCGACCGCGTCATGGTCCTGCGCAACGGCATGGTCGAAGCTTTCGGCCCTGCGAGCGAGGTGCTGAGGCAACCGGCGGCCGGCAAGGCCGGGAGCGCGGTGGTGACAGGCTCGTTCGTGCCGACCGTGCGCCCGCACAGCGTCCGCTTCGGGTCATAGACGATGATGCAGCAGAGCCTCGCCTTCGAAGGTCGACCGCGCACCGACTTCCGCCGCATGGCCGTCGTCGGCTACGTGGCCATAGCGCTCTTCGTCGGCTGCTTCGGCTATTGGGCGGCGAACGCGCCGCTCTCCGGCGCGGTGATCACCTCCGGCACGATCTCGGCGACGGGCGGCAACATCCTCATCCAGCACCCCGAGGGCGGCATCATCGAGCAGTTGCTGGTGCATGAAGGCGACCGCGTGCAACAAGGCGAACCGCTGGTCCTGCTCGACCGCAGGGCGGCCGAGACCGACCTCAACCGGCTGACCAGACAGACGATCGCGCTCAGGGCAAGTGCCGCGCGACTTGAGGCCGAGCGCGACGGATCGGACAGGCTGGCGCCGATCGCCGAAGCAGCACCCGCGCCGTTCCAGCGCGATTTCGACAATCTGGTGCACGAACAGCAGAAGGAGTTCGAGGCCAGGCTCGCCCGGTTCCGCTCCGAGCAGTCGATCCTGGCGCAGCGCGTCGCCATGCATCGTGAGTCGGCGCTGGGACTGGAGGCGCAGAAACTCGCCATCCAGCAACAGGCCGAGATCGTGAAGAAGGAACTCGGCATCAAGACCGGCCTGCTCGACAAGGGTCTCACCAACCGCAGCGAATATTCGCAGCTTCTGCGCAGCGAGGCCGATCTGGTCGGCCAGGCCGGCGCGCTGGAGGCGGATATCGCAGCGACCAAGACGCAGATCGTCGAAGCCCAGGCGCAGGTCGAGCGCGCGACCACGCAGCGCGTCGAGGACGCGCTGACCAAGCTCGACGAGGTTCGCACCAGCCTGGCCGACATCGGCGAACAGATCACCGCAGCCGAGGCGGTGCTGGGGCGCACGACGATCAAGGCGCCGGCAGCCGGCATCGTGGTATCCTCGATCTACAACTCCAAAGGCAGCGTGATTGCGCCGGGGCAGAAGATCATGGAGATCCTGCCGACCGCGTCGGGCCTCATCGTCGACGCGAAGCTGCGGCCGAAAGACGTGGACCTGGTTCGCGTCGGCCAGCCGGCGAAGCTCAGGCTGTCCGCCCTGAACGCGCGCCTCACCCCTGAGGTCCCGGCTACGGTGAAGCAAATTTCCGCCGACCGGCTGATCGATGAAACCACGCATGAGGCGTATTTCCGCGCCAGGCTGAAGATCACCGACACGCTGCCGCAGGGCGTGAAAGCCGAGCAGCTTTACCCAGGAACGCCGGTCGAGGCGTTTATCAGCACCGGCGACCGAACCTTCCTCGAATATCTGGCGCGGCCGATGCTGGACTCGTTCGCGCGGGCGTTCACGGAGCGATAGGCGCCAACTCGTCCTCCCAGTTGACGCCGCCGTAGAACACCCTGAGAATCACCACCTGGTCGCCTTCTACGGTGAAGGCCACAGTCAGGCGGCGCTCGAAGCCAACGATGCGAAGCCCCGGCCGCACATCATCCCTTAGGGTTCCGCGTTCCGAGGCATAGTCGAGACCCAGGCAAAATCGCTCGATCCGCTCGATGTAGCGAAGGGCGGTGAGGTTGCCGGATGCGTGAGCGACCGTGTCGTATATCCATAACAGGTCCGTCTGGGCTTCCGGCAAAAGGACAACATGCCGGCGCTTCACACGTTCCCCTTGAGGCGAGCTGCGTGATGTGCGCGGATGCTGTCAAAAGACTTGTCGGCCGGGATGGCCTGGGAGGGGTCTGCCTTCCACCTATCATAGGTCGGCGCGACCTCCTCACGCAGCCAGCGCTCCACGGCGGCGTCGCGTTCCTGCAATGCGCGAAGACCGGCGCGGATCACTTCACTGCTGGTCGCGTATGTGCCGGACCGAACGAGCTGGTCGATGAAAGCAGCCTGCTCGGCCGGCAGGCTGAAGGTGCGTTTTTCGGTGGCGGACATCGATCCCTCCTATCAGGTTGGTATGATATTATCATACCAACGGCGAGATCGCACGCCCCAATATAGGCTTAGGGACCGCTCCCCTTGCCGTCGGCAAAGACACCGGACATTCGGTTCGGATGCCTGAGATGGGTCGGCGTGATACCGGTCTGATGGCGGAAGACACGGCTGAAATGGCCGGCATTGGGAAAACCGCAGCGGTAGGCGATGTCGCCGATTGCCAAGTCGCTCCCCTCCAGCAGCGACTTGGCCTGATGTACGCGCAGCGCAAGATAGGCGGCCATCGGGCCGATGCCGAGCTCGGCGCCGAACAGCCGCTCAAGCTGGCGCCGGGATAAATGCAACCGGCCCGCGATCTCGGCGACCGACAGCGTCTCCTGGAGATTGCTTTCCATCAGAAGCAGCGCCCGTTTCACCGCTCGGCTCGACGCGGCCGGAAAGAGATCGCCGACGGGCTGCACATCCAGGCTCGAGCGGATGCGGTCGAGCACGAGGATCTTGGCGGCTTTTTCCGCCGCCTTGCGGCCGATGAACTGCGACACGAAATGGCCGGCAAGGTCGGCCGCACCCGTGCCGCCGGCGCAGGTCGAGCGGCCCCTATCGACGGAAAACAGGCTGTCGGCATGGGCGTTCACGTCAGGGAATTGGCTGCGGAAATCCTTGATATGGAACCAGCTGACGGCGGCACTGTAGCCATCGAGCAGGCCGTAGCGCGCGAGCACGAAGCTGCCGGTGCAGAGTGCCGTCAGCGGCACGCACTTTTCGGCCGCCCGCAACAGGAAGGCCTCCTTTTCGGAGCTGAGGCTGCGGTTGGTGTCGAGCAGACCGCCGACCACGACGACATTGTCGAACTCCTGCGGATTGCCGATCGCCTTGGTCGGCAGCAACTCGACACCGCAACTCGCGCGGATCGGCAGGCCACGCTCGCCGACGATCTCCCAGTCGAACTCGATCCGGCGGCTGCGGTCGCCTTCATCGCCGGCCAGCCGCAGCGTGTCGATGAACAGCGACAGCGGCGACAGCGTGAAGTCGCGAACCAAGAGAAACGCAAACCGCCTGGCCATTGTTGCTCCGAAACGTTCCTTCGGGTGGATGGAAGCAAAGATGTCGCACAGGCGAGCACGCGGCGCTTTTCAGGAGAAGCCACCGGATGTCGGAGATGAGATCGACGGCCTCAGTGCGGAGCTGGAAATTCTCTGGGTTGTGTGGTGGTCATGGGATGTCGTCATCTACGCTCACACAAGACAGGCAGATGGACCAGTGGAATTGATCAGCATGGCACGGCGTGAGAAAAACCCTATCGTGTTTGTGTAACCTGCAGCACCAAAGCGGAGCCCAAGCCATGACCCTCACCAATCGCGATATCATCGAGCTGACGGCATGGCGCCGCAAGCTGCACCAAAACCCGGAAATCTCCAACGAGGAAGAACAGACCGCCAAGGAAGTCGTCAGCTTCCTCGCCGATACAGCGCCGGACAAGGTGCTGACCGGCCTCGGCGGTCATGGCGTGGCGGCGGTCTATGACAGCGGCCAGGCGGGACCGACGGTGCTGTTCCGCTCGGAGATCGATGCGCTGCCTATCGAGGAGCTTTCGGGCGTCGAGCATGCCTCGCAGGTGCCGGGAAAATCGCATATGTGCGGCCATGACGGCCACACCGCGATCCTCGCCGCACTTGGCCGCCAGCTCGGGCGTGAGCGGCCGGCCCGCGGCCGCGTCGTCTTGATGTTCCAGCCGGCGGAGGAGACCGGCAATGGTGCGGCCGGCGTCGTCGCCGATCCACGCTTTGGCGAGATCGCGCCGGACTTCGCCTTCTCGCTGCACAATCTGCCGGGCGTGCCGTTCGGCGAGGTGCGTCTCAAGCCCGGCGTCGTCAACTGCGCCTCGCGCGGCATCCGCATCGTGCTGGACGGCAAGACCGCGCATTCCTCCATGCCCGAAACCGGCGTGTCGCCGATGCCGGCGATCAGCCAGCTGATGCCGGCGCTTCCGGCACTGGGGCGCGGCACTTTCGCCGATGACGATTTCAGCATGGTCACCGTCACCCATGCGACGATGGGCGAGGCCGTGTTCGGCATCGCGCCCGGCTACGCCGAGGTTTGGGCGACGCTGCGCACAAGGCGTGACGAGCGCATGGCGGAGCTGGTCGCAGCTGCGGAGGCGCTGGCCGCCAGGATAGCGGCCGAGCACCACCTTTCCGTGCGCTGCGACTATCACGAAATCTTCGTCGCCAGCGTCAATGCGCCGGACGCGGTGGAACATCTCAACCGCGCGCTGGACGAAGAGGGCGTCGCGCGCAGCGAGGAAGCCCTGCCGATGCGCGCTTCGGAAGATTTTGGCATCTTCGGCCACAAGGCGAAGTCGGCGATGTTCTTCCTCGGCGCGGGCGAGCGCACCCCGTCATTGCACAATCCCGATTATGATTTTCCCGACGATCTGATCCCGATCGGTTCGAAGATCTTCATGCGCACGGCGCGCAACCTGCTGGGGTGAGCGGCCCTGCAAAATCCGCATCCTGAAGCTGCCTTTTTCCCGCTGGAATCGTCTTGTAGTCGCCTCCTACATTAGGAGGGGCTTGCGGATGAGAATTGCAATGGTCGTCGCGTTGACTGCGACAGTGGCAGGGTGCGTATCGTCTCCGGTCCAGTATGGAGCCTCGCTCTCGACCCAAGACCCGAAATGGGCGACGCCGGAATGCCAGCAGGCCCGCACCGATGCCATGAATTACGACGCGCGCGAGAAGGAGCATCCGGGATGGGCCGCCGGCGTCGTGCTGGGGCCCTACAGCATGGGCCTCGTGGCGGCCATCAAGGAGAACGAGCAGAAGCAGCGAAGGCTGCTCGCACGCGAGGTGCATTTGCAGTGCTCAAGCCTGCCCTTGCCGAGGGATCTGGACTTCGATCCAAAGATCTACGCGCCAAAGCCGACGCATTACCCCTGAGGGTGGCTTGCCGGCGGCGATCATGATGCGCCCTTGGCGTCAGAGGCCAGTCGACCGGCCCGCGCAGCTCGGGTAACAATGACCGTCTTTGGCGAAAGGGGTCCAATGCGGCAAGTGCCCATCGTGATGCAGCCGTTTGGCGGCATGGCGAACAAGATGTTCCAGTACATGTTTTGCCATGTGCTGGCGAAGCGTATCCCCGGTGGCTATGTCTGCGACGCCGACCTGCCGGAATGGTCCATTGCCAGGGTGCGGCCGCCTTTGTTGTGGAAATACCGGCTGCTTCGGGTCGACGGCTATCACCGCTACGACCTCGACGGGATCATAGCCGCGTTCCGCGACAGGCGAGCGCGGAGCATCCGCTTCAAGGGCTTCGCGCAGCGGCTGGGTTATTATGACCGGGACGAGGTCTCCGGGCTGTTCGACGGGCGTGCCGTCGCCGCGCCGACCCATGGCGACGATTTTCTCGTCATCCATGTGCGGGCCGGCGACATCCTCGACGGCTTCCACCGCAACTATTGCCCGATGCCATTCGGCTTCTTCGAGACGCTCATCAAGGATAGCGGCCGCAAGCCGGTCTTCGTCGGCCAGACCCATGACGACAACGATTATTGCCGGCGCCTGCGTCAGCGTTTTCCCGATGCTGTCTTCGCGCCGAAGGCGTCGCCATTGACCGATTTCGAGACGCTGCGCCGGGCGAGCCATCTCGTCACGGGGGTGAGCAGCTTCTCCTGGCTGGCCGGTTGGTTGTCTTCGGCGCGGACGATCCATCTGCCGGTGGCCGGCATATTCGACCGGTGCATCAGGCCGGATATCGACCTGCTGCCGCTTGACGACCCACGCTATCGGTTCCACCAGTTCGACATGGGCGACTGGACGGGCTCTTCGGAGCAGCTTGCGGCATTTTATGGCGATGCGATCCCGTTCCGTCAGGTCGAGCCTCAAGCAGCAGCGGGTGGCGCCGGGAAAGCGTTGCGATGAGAATTCCGTTTTCCGTCAACAGGCCGGTGATCTGCGCGATCATGAAGCTGGAGCAGCCCTATGTGATCGAGTGGGTCGCCTGGCACAAGCTGCATGGCTTCGACCTGATGATCGCCGACAACTGCAGCGCCGGCCCGCAGTCGGCGGTGCTCCAGGCGTTGCGCGATGCCGGCTGGATCCGGCTCGTCGACTGGCGGCACGACACGGTGCTGCCGCAGCGGCGGGCCTATTCCTATCTTTACTGGCAGGCATTGCTCCACGGCTATCGCTATCTGGGCTTCATGGACGCCGACGAGTTCCTCGAGCCGCTCGACGGGCCGCCCTGGAGCGGAGCCGAACTGGTCCGCTCGCTTTTGAGCCGCCCGGGCGTGCGCAGCGTCGCCTTTCGCTGGGTGAATTTCGGCAGCGACGGCAAAGAGGCCTATGACGACGAACTGGTGACGGTGCGGTTTCAAAGGCGCGGCACGCATGACGCCCCGACCGCGCGCTGGAAGAAGTCGTTTGCCCGCGTGTCCTCGGTGCTGCGCAAGGCGCTGCGGGATCCCGGGCAGTTCATGCCGCACCCGCACGGTTTCCGCATCTCGCTGCGCAGGACGCTGGTCGACGGCATGACGCTCGACAAGCACCCGGCGGCCATGCCGATGGAATGGAAGATCGGCTGGATCCGCCACTATGCCGTGAAATCGAGGCAGGAACTGGCCGACAAGCATGCCCGCGGCGGCGGCTTCACGCCGTTGAGCGAGGCGCCGTCGCTGGACGAGTACCGGGTATCGAGAGATCAGAACGATATTATCGATCCGCTCGACGATGCGACGGTGGGCGCCTTGCGGGCAAAGGTTTCGGAAATCGTCAGGTCGCTCGACCCGGCGGTCATCGCCCAGACGCGGCCGCTTTTCACGCAGCGGGGTCGAGGATCAGCGGCGCGGTAGCCATGCCGTGAAACGACATCGCGGCGCGGCGCTCGGCATTTGCGGCATCGAGCCGCCATCCGGGCGCACGGGTGAACAGGGCTGCTATCATCGCCGCGATCTCGATACGGGCGACATGTTGCCCGAGGCAGACATGCAGGCCGGTGCCGAAGGTCATCGACATGGCTGGCGGGCGCGTGAGGTCCAGCCGGTCGCCATCGGCGAAGACGGCATCGTCGCGATTGCCGCTGCCGAGCACCGGCACGACCGCTTCGCCAGCCGCAATCCTGACGTCGCCGAGGTCGATGTCCTGCGCCGCGATGCGGGCGACGGCGTATTGCACCGAGGCGCCATAGCGCAGCAGTTCGGCCGCCGCGCTGCTCCAGTCGACAGCGCCGCGCTCGAGCAGCGCGCGCTGTTCGGGAAAGCGATCCAGCGCAACAATTGCGTTCCCGAGAGCGTCGACGACAGTCTCCTGTCCGGCAAACAGCATGAAGACGATGTTGGCCACCATGTCCCCGCGCGACCAGCGGCCTTGCGCAACCTCCCGCACCATGCCGGCAACCATTCCGTCCGGCCGGTAGGCCTGTCGAGCCAGCCGCTCCTCGACAAAAGCCTGGCATTCGCGATAGGCCTCGGCGCTTGCTGCCGGCGGCTGCGCTCTTCGCAGGTCGAATGCGCTGGCCATGCGGCGGGTCACCGATTTCAACGCCCAAGGGTCCTCGATCTCGATGCCGAGGATTTCCTGCAGCAGCCAGAAGGACACCGGCACGGCGAGCCCGGCGACGGCGTCGACGCGGCCATCCGCCAGCGCACGCTCGACCAGCTCGTGGCTCAGCGCGCGAAGACCTTGCGTCAGCGCTTCGATGGCCGGCCGTGAGAAAAAGCCAGCGACCGGCCGGCGCAAGGCGCCATGCTGAGGCGGATCGGCGAGCAGCACCGAGCGGCTGAGCAGAGCCATGGGCGCATGGTCGACGAGCTTGCGGCGGACCTCTTCATATGTACCCGGCGGCGCCTGAAGAAGAGCGGGATGCTTCAGCGCGCCCGACACCAGCTCATGGCTGAACACATAATGCGCGTCGGCCAGCTCGGGATAGGGCGCGACGCCGCGCGCAATGCCGCCGGCGGCGCGCATGCGGGCGAAATGCGGAAACGGGTCGTCGCCGAGCGCGAACGGATCGAAATGCGGAGCTGTCATGACGGCTCGAATCTCATGCCTTGAGATTCTTGGCTGAAATGACCCTGAAGCCGCCTGACGTGGCGTCCTGCGGGAAGAAGTCCGGCATGACGTAGAGGAACTCGCATCCGTAGACGCGGTAGTGCATGCGCAGCAGCGGATCGCGGATGATCTCTTCCAGCGGCGGTCTTGTGCCGGTCTGGTTCCAGCGGTCGATGGTGGCGCGGAACCGCGCATCGGCCTTGACATGATCATACTCTTCGCCCGAGGAGCCGGCATAGGACGAGCAGCGGCCATCGCCGATCAGCCAGCTGGCGCCCAGGCGGCGGCCGTGGCTCTCCATCTCCTTCAAGAGCCGCACCGCCGTGTTGGAGCCGCGATGGCTCGGCCGGACGCAGAGATTGTAGGCGTAAAGTGCGTAAACCGGCTCGCTGCGCGGCAGCGATGCATAGGCATCGAAATTCCTGGGGAAATCGGCGCGCACCAGCGGATCCTGGCTGGTCTCGGTAAAGCAGATGGTGCCAGCAAGCAGATCGCCATCGATCGCGCCGAACATGGTGTGTCCGAGTGCCAGCCGGTGGCGGATGGTCGTTTCGCTCGCCTGCAGCGGTGCGGCCCAGGCGGCAGCCTCAAGCTCCATCAGCAAAGGGATGTCTTCCAGGTCTAACCGGCGGATGGGTATCGCAACATCGTCTAAATTCATGTGTCGGCTGCCTCGACTTCTAACGCGTTGATGGCGCATGGCAGTTTCTTGCCAATGCGGTTTGCAGCTTCACGGAAACGTCAACCTGTTCTATCTCCTGTTTGACGCATGCCGGATCGAGAACCATTTCACGGCTTTCACAAGCCTGTCTAATTATCATGGTTCCCCTTTGCAATTACATACGGACAACGGAAACGCATGATATTTTACGTCGCGCACCGGGAGCACGCCTACACGCAGGCGGTGGTGCTTCTGTATCACCGGACTGACCTGGAGGCGTGGTTCCGGCTGGTGCGCTACGAGGATGCCGGGCTGCTGCGCGGCGTTCGCGCCGGGGTGGTCATCTGGTCCGACATGGACCGGCTGACATCGGACGAATTGAGCCGCGCGGCCGGCATCAGCGCCGAACTGGCTGACAACACCGGCCTGACGCAGCTCAATCACCCGACCGCCAGCCTGCAGCGCTTCGACCTGCTGCGCCTGCTTCATGCCGACGGCAGCAACGCTTTTCGTGTGTTCAGGCCGGACGAGCTGGAAGAGGCGATACGCTATCCCGTTTTCATCCGCGACGAGACGGGCGCACTCTACAGGGAGCCGCCGCTGCTGCACGACCGGCCGGCGCTGGACGCCGCGATCGCCCGGCTGGACGGTAGCGATCTGGTGCGGCCGATGGTGGTGGAGATGATCGGCACCCCCGGAATGGACGGTTATTTCAGGAAGTACGCGGCGTTTCGGGTCGGCGATACGATCTACGGCCAGCATTGCGCCATGTCGAAATCGTGGTTCGTCAAGAATTCGCCCGAGCAATTGCTGCCGGCGCATATCGAAGAAATCAGGACCTATATCGATACGAATCCTGACGCCAATGCGGTCATGCAGGTCTTCGAAAAAGCCCGCATGCAGTATGGCCGCATCGACTACACTTTCGTGGACGGCAGGCTTGTAGTGTTCGAGATCAACAGCAACCCCACCGTGCTCAGCGACCCGCCGACGCCGTTCGCCAGCTATGACCCCAAGCCCTTTGCCGATCTTCAGGCCGACGCGCTGCTCGCGCTGCCGCAGGCTACCGAGGCGGACTCGCTGGCTGCAATCGACACCGCCCACCAGTCGGCGCTGGCCAAGTTGCGGCGCCATTACCAGATGAGGCGGCTGAAGTTAATGCTGCGAAAAGTGCTCAGGAAGAGAAAATAGGCGCCGCCTCCTCCGCAACCCGAAAGTACACCACGTCACGTTTCGTCGGATCTTGTCACAGCCTGCCTGGAACCAAATCACGGGCTAGATTGTTCAAGTTGGTTACGAATTCGACGCCGCCTGCCGGCTGGGCAAGCGGCGCACTTGAGGAGCTCCCACCATGACCATCTCGTCCAGCTTTCGTTCGCTTGCGGTTGCGGCCATCACAACTGTGTCCGTCAGCGCTGCCAGCGCCGCGCATGCCGATAGCGGCACGATCCGCTTTGCCGTCTACAAGGCGGCCTTCTTCGTCGGCGGTTCCGGCGGCGAGGGGACGCTGACCTTCCACGGCCGCTCCTATCCCATCACGATCGGCGGCGTTTCGGGCGGCTTCGCCTTCGGGGTTTCCAAGACCTATTTCCGGGGCACCGTGCGCCATATCCGCAGGGTGCGGGATGCGACCGGCGTTTATGGCGCGGCCGGCGGTGGCGGCGCGCTCGGCAAGGGGGCGCAGGTGATCGTCATGACCAACGACAAGGGCGCCCAGCTCGAGCTTACCGGCCGGCAGGTGGGCCTGCAGGTGAATGCGGATCTGAGCGGGATGGCGATTTCGTTGAAGTAAGGGGCGTTGCGTCTGGGTGGGCAAGGTCGCCCAGGATGGTGGCAATCAGTAGGTCGGTCCCCCACTCCGTCTCGGCTTCGCCGAGCCACCTCTACCCCCACTTTCGTGGGGGAGAGGAAACGCTAATTTTGGAAGTCGCGGCTTCAAAGGCTTAGGTTCTGCCTCAAGAAAAACTTGGATTTCCTTCCTATGAAAGCTTGGCATTTCCTCTCCCCCACGGACGTGGGGGTAGAGGTGGCTCGGCGAAGCCGAGACGGAGTGGGGGCTGGCGCTGCCGTAGGCGATAGCCTTGCGCTTCTGACGGGTAAGCCTGGCTTGCAGCGCCGGACCGGCGGCACTACTGCCGCCAGCCCCCTACCGCTCCTCCACAATCCGCAAATACGCCGCCGTCACGAACAGCACGATCAGCCCGAACAAGATCCGCCGTGCCCCCTCCGGCATCTGCAGGATGGTCAGCAGTGTTGTCAGCACGGTCAGGATCAGGGCGCCGATGATGGTGCCGGTGTAGCCGCCGCGGCCGCCGAAGATGGAGGTGCCGCCGATGACGGCGGCGGCGACCGAGGGCAGCACCAGCGGTTCGGCGAGCGACAGCGACGGCGCCTTGATCAAGCCGATATAGAGCAGGCCGGTGATGCCGGCGAGCACGCTGGAGGTGACGTAGAGCGCGGTGATGACCTGCCAGTATTGCACGCCCGACAGGCGGGTCGCGCGCTCATTGTCGCCGACGGCGTAGAGCAGGCGGCCGAAGCCGGTGCGGGCGAGCGTGAAGACGATGAGGGCGGCGAGCGGCACGAACAAAAGCAGCGCGTTGGGGAAGCCCCATGTCACGCCGGTGCCGAGCCAAGCCAGGAAGTCGGGGATTTTTGCGCCCGACGCGATCACCGTGCGCTGGTAGACCTGCAGGCAGCCGGTGCCGATCAGGCTGGTGCCCAGCGTCATGATCAGCGGGTGGACGCGGAAGACGCCGACGCCGATGCCATTGACGAGGCCGATCAGCACCGCCGGCATCATCGCCAGGAGGAACGCCACCGCCGGATCCTGGTTGACCACTTGCGTGGCCATGATGAAGGCGCTCATCGTCGCCACCGTGCCGACCGACAGGTCGATGCCGCCGGTCAGCATGGTTATGGTCTGGCATCCCGAGAGGATCGCCAGCGGGATGGCGAATTTGATGGTGTTGGCGATCCAGCGCTCGTTGACGATGCCGGGGCGCAGGACCTGCAGGACTATAACCAGGATGGCGAGCAGGACGATCAGCGGGATGAGCGGGCGATCGGCCATGAAGCGCTTTATGCGGCGGCCGAAGGGGACCGGGGTGATGGCGGTGGTGCTCATGGGGCGGCTCTTGGTGTTGTGTGCTGCGAGGATGGCGCTCTACGGCGCCCCCCTCTGGCCTGCCGGCCATCTCCCCCACTTGTGGGGAGATTGGCAGCTCCAGCGCCTCGCTCCTTTTTGCAACGTTGAAGGCTGGCGAAAGCGGCGATGACAGCTGATCTCCCCCCTCGTGGGGGAGATGTCCGGCAGGACAGAGGGGGGCGCGAAGGAACGCCGACGTCTCTCTGCGACAGCCCTCCCATCATTGCCGCCCCCGCATCGTGATAAACGCGCCGAACATCACCACCGCCACCATGATCAGCCCCTCGATGATGGCGGTGACATTCGGGTCGATGGCAAGCAGCGTCAAATCCGTGCGCACCAGGCGCAACACGAAGACGGCGACGATGGGGCCGAGCAGGCCGCCCTTGCCGCCGCCGAGCGCTACGCCGCCCAGCACCACGGCGGCGACGCTGGCGAGCAGATAGGGGCCGGGGATGGGGGCGCCGATGCCGGTGCTCATGGTCAGCGCCAGGCCGCCAAAGGCGGCGAACAGGCCCGACAGCGCATAGGCGATGATGCGAGTGCGCTTGACCGGCACGCCGGAGCGGAACGCCGCCAGTTCGCTAGAGCCGATGGCGTAGATGGAGAGGCCGAGGCGCGAGCGCCGCAGCGGTATCCAGATGACGCAGAGGCACACGATCAGCACCAGCAGCGCCTTGGGCAGCCAGGCGTCTATGGCGTCGGGCAGGCCGGGGATCGGTACGGTGCCAGAGATCAGCGCCTTCAGCCATTCGGCGATGCCGCCGCCCGGCGCGTCGAGTACCAGCAGGGCTGCACCCTGCAGCACGAACAGCATGGCCAGCGTCACGACAATGTCGGGCACGCGGGTGACGACGATGAGCAGGCCGTTGAGTGCGCCGAGCACGAAACCCATGGCCAGCACGAAGGGCACCACGAACAGCGCGTATTCCTCGCTCGCGCCATTCATCATCGACGCCGCGGTGACGCTGGTCAGCGCCATCATGGCGGCGACCGACAGGTCAATGCCGCCGGCGATGACGACGACGGTCTGCGCGGCGACTGCGAAGGCATAGGGCAGAACGGCTCGGGCGAGCGAGCCGAAATCATTGCTGCCATAGGCCGGCTGGATGATCCTGGTGGCGATGAACAGGACGATGAGCAGGGCGAACAGGCCGACGACCCAGCCTTGGCGGCGCAGGAAATGGCTCATGGCGCGGCCTCCGGCGAAGCCGAAGTGTTCGCGGTCGGATCAGCCAATATGCCGATATCGGCCTTGGCGCCGCGCGGCAGGCCGTAGGCGGCGCGCATCAGCGCCGGCTCGTCGGCCTCCTCGACCGGAAAAATGTCGACGAGGCGGCCGCCGAAGATGACGATGACACGGTCGCAGACGCGCTGCACCTCTTCCAGTTCGGAGGTGTAGAACAGCACCGACTTGCCGTTGCCGGCGAGTTCGCGCAGCAGCTTGTAGATCTCCTGCTTGGTGCCGACATCGATGCCGCGCGTCGGGTCGAAGCACAGGATGGTGCGGGCATCCGCCGCGATCCAGCGGGCGATGGTCACCTTCTGCTGATTGCCCCCGGACAGGCGCTGCACTTCGCCCTGGGCGCGGGTGTCGATCTGCAGCCGCTCGATGGCGCTGAGCACGGTCGCGCGCTCGCGGCGCATGTTGATCGGCCCCCAGTTGCGCAGCGCGGCACTGAAGGGCAGGGCGATGTTTTCACGCACCGAGCGCTGCATGGCGAGCGCCTCGGAGCGGTCGCCCGGCACATAGGCAATGCCGGCGCGGATGGCGTCGATCGGGTGGGAAAATTTCACGGGCTGGCCATCGACTTCGATGGTGCCGCCGGAGGGCCGGATCGAGCCGGCAAGCGCTGCGAACAACTCGTCCTGGCCCTGGCCTTCGAGCGCGACGACGCCGGCGACTTCGCCGTCGGCGAGATCGAAGGAGACATCGCTGAGCTTGGCGCCGACGCGCAGGTTTCGCACCGAAATGCGCGGCCGGGTGGTCGCGGGCGCGGCCTTCTCGGCAGCGCTGCGGGCAGCGACATGGGTTTTGACGATGCGGGTGCCGAGCATCAGCTCGACGATCTTTTCTTCCACGCCCGGCACGATGTCGACGACGCCGACGGTCTCGCCGTCGCGCAGCACGGTGGCGCGGTCGCACAGCGCCGAGATCTCGACGAAGCGGTGCGAGATGAAGATCACGGCGCGGCCCGAATCGCCCTGGCGGCGCACCACTTCCAGCACCTTTTCGGCAAGGTTGGCGGGCAGGGCCGCCGTCATCTCGTCAAGCAGCAGCACGTCGGGCTCGACGGCGAGCGCCCGCGCCAGGTCGAGCACGCGCAGCACGGCGAGCGGGATGTCGCGCGCGGTGTCGCGCAGATCGAGGTCAAGAATGCCGAGCTCGCGCACCCAGGCGCGGAATAGCTCGACCGGCGTGCCGGTGAGCCTGAGGTTGGAGAGAACGTCGAGATCGGGGATCAGCGACGGTTCCTGGTAGACGGGCAGCAGCCCGGCGCGGCGCGCGGCGGCCGGCGAGCGAATGTCGCGCGCCTCGCCGCGGATCAGGATGCGGCCGGCGTTCGCCGGAATGGCGCCTGTCAGGATCTTCACCAGCGTCGACTTGCCGGCGCCGTTGGCGCCCATCAGCGCGTGGACCTCGCCCGGCAGCACGGAGAGCGACGCGTTGCGAAGCGCTGCAACCGCGCCGTAGTTCTTGGCGACGCCGGTGGCGTCGAGGAGGGGGCTGGTGGTCAAATGGTTTGTTGTCAAAATTGATGGTTCCAGAAACTAATGTCGGCGCTCTACGGCGCCCCCCTCTGTCCTGCCGGACATCTCCCCACAAGGGGGGAGATTGGCAGTTCCGGCGCCGCCCCTCGTCTTGCGACGTAGAAAATTAGCGAAAGCCGAGATGACAGCCAATCTCCCCACCTGTGGGGGAGATGTCCGGCAGGACAGAGGGGGCGCCGTAGAGCGCTAGTCTGTGTGACGAGGACGGCCGTTCGCCGTCCTCGCCAGTTCATTCAAACCAGGCTTACTCCCCCGGCCCCTTGCAGGCCACGATCTGCTCCTTCGTGTAGGTCGTCCACTCCGGGATCGAGATCGAGACCGGCCATTCCGGGCTGAGCGACGGGTCGGCGGCTGCCTTCAGCTTGGCCTTGCCTTCGTCGGTGGCGTTGTCCCACAGCTGCGGGTCGACCAGCACGGTCTGCTGCGCCGGCTTCTTGCCGTCGAGGATCTGCAGCGCGAGCGTCACGCCCGCGCCGCCGATCGAGCCGGGGTTGGTGACGGCTGCACCGACGAGACCTTTCACCGAGCTCAGCTGGCCGACGAAGCCGGCATTGTCGGCGCCGACCACCGGCACCAGCGGCGCCTGCGATTCGACCAGCGCGTCGACGATGACGTTGTCGATGCCGGAGGTCCACACACCGTTGAACGGCGTGCCGGTGGCCAGGAACGACAGCATCTGCTGCTTGGCCTGATCCTGCTGCCAGCCGGTGAAGACTTCCTGAGCCACCTTCACGCCGGGGTTTTCAGCCAGCGCCTTCTTGAAGCCTTTGTCGCGATCGCTATCGGCCGAGGCGCCGGCGGCGCCGCGCATGTAGAACACTTCGCCCTTGCCGCCCATCTGCTGGAACAGCCATTTGGCGCCGAGATAGGCATACTGTTCCTGGTTGTTGGAGATGATGTAGGCCGACGGTTCGGTCACCGCCTGGTCGACGGCAACGACGACGATGCCGGCCTTGGTGGCTTCTTCCAGGCCCGCCTTGATGCCGGCGGGATCAGCGGGGTTGACGACGATGGCGTCGACCTTGGCGCTGATCAGATTGCGGATGTCTTCGAGCTGGCCGGCGGCATCGGTGTTGCGGTGGGCGATGTTGAGCTTCGTCACTTCGCCCGAAGCCAGCGCCTGCGCCTTCATGGCGCAGACCATTTCCTCGCGCCAGCCATTGCCCTGCACGGTGTTGGAAATGCCGATCGTGTATTTGGCTTCGGCCGACGACACGCCCATCGATGCCAGCAAGGCAGCGCCCGCAAGCAACGGGACCATGGTCAGTATTTTCTTCATGTCAGTACTCCTCCACATTGTTGTTTTTCGTCTCAGGGCCAGACCCTTCGGCAGGATCGGACCAAGTCATTCACCTCGTCATTTGACGAAGGGGCGCAGCACGTCGCGGGCGAGCAGGAAGCCCCGCTTCACCGCATCGTCGCTGCCTTCAAACCGCCTGTCCTCATGTTCGATGATGACCGAGCCGTCATAGCCGGCGCGGTAGAGGCCGGAGAAGAAGCCGCTCCAGTCGACATCGCCCAATCCCGGCATGCGCGGCACCTGCCAGCCTATCCCGGCGGAAAGGATTCCGCGCTCATACAAACCATCATGATCGATCATCAAATCCTTGGCGTGGACATGCAGCATGTAGGGGCCGAACTCCTTGATGAAGCGGCCCTGGTCGATCATTTGCCAGACCAGGTGCGAGGGGTCGAAATTCATGCCGACCTCGCCGCCCCAGGTTTCGAGGATGCGCCGCCAGACCAGCGGCGAATAGGCGATGTTGTGCCCGCCCGGCCATTCGTCATAACTGAAGATCATCGGGCAGTTCTCGAAGGCGAGTTTTACCCCGTGGCCGCGCGCATAGGCGACGGTCTCGGGCCAGACTTTCAGCGCGTCCTGCCAGTTGACGTCGACGGTCTTCGAGGCATCGCCACCGCAGAAGGTGTTGACCACCGGCACGCCCATATTGGCGGCCAGCACGATGACCTTCTTCAGATGGCCGATGACGGCCTCGCGATGGGCAGGGTCCGGATGCAGTGGGTTGGGATAGTAGCCTAGGCCGGAGACCGTCAGCTTCTTCTCCGTCAGCGAAGCGACGATCTCCTTGGCCTGCGCGGGCGAGGTGGAAGCGGCATCGATATGGCTGGTGCCGGCATAGCGCCGCGTCGCGCCGGAGGTCTTCGGCCAGCAGGCGATTTCCAGCGCCTCGAAGCCGGCCGAGTGCGCCCAGCCGGCGACCTCGCCAAGCGGCGTCTCCGCAAAAGGTGCTGTAAGCACTCCTAGTTTCATTCTGCCTCCCTAGACCCCGACGACTATAATGCCGATTGTTTGGATCGCTTCAACCTCGCGACCTCATCTTGTTCGAGACTGTGCCGGACAGCCGCCATCGGATCGTCCGACAGCAGGTCGCCCAGCGCCGATGTGACGGCCGCGCGGAACGTCCCGTCAACGGCAAGGCCGGGGTCGAATATCCCGTCGATGGCAAGGATGGCGGACACCAGCGCGCTGGCATCGGGACCCGTCGCGTCGGCGATTGCGGCGACCTTGCCGGCATAGGGATCCGACACCGGCCAGCGTCTGCCGAAACGTTCCGAGGCCTGGATCAGATAGGCCATCCAGCCGGCGACCGGCACCGACAGCAGGCCGATGCTCTGGCCCATCGCAAGCCGGTCGCGGATCGGGTTGAGCAGGCGCTGGACGATCTTCTGCGAACCGTCGGTTGCGACCTGATGGTTGCGGTGGCGGATCGCGGTGTTCTTCAGCCGGCCGAGGCTCTGCTCGACATAGGCAAGCGGCAGGATGCCCGGCACCGGCATCAGCGTCGGCACAGTCTCTTCGACCAGCATGCGCCTGATGAAGTCCGACAGCAGCGGGTCGGCCATTGCATCCGATGTGTGCTCGAGACCAGCCAGAACGCCGAGCGTGGCGAGTGCCGTCTGGGCGCCATTCAGCACCCGCATCTTGAGATGCTCAAACGGCGTGACGTCGTCGACAAAGGTGGCGCCGACCAGATCCCAGCGCGGCATGCGGCCGGCGAATTTTTCCTCGATCACCCATTGCCGGAACGGCTCACCGACAGCGACGGCGGCATCGTGGTAGCCGAACCATTGTTCGACACTGTCGAGGTCATCCTGCGTCACCGCCGGCGCGATGCGGTCGACCATGGCCGCGGGGAACGCGACATTGGCCTCTATCCAGCGGGCCAGCCCTTTGCTCCGCCGTTCGGCAAACGTCCGCACGACATTGTTCAGAATAGTACCGTTGGTCGGGATGTTGTCACAGGAGAGAAACGTTATGGGTCGCTCATGTGTGGCCCTGCGCTGCTCCAGCGCCCGCACCAGCAGGCCGGGCACGCTGCGTGGCGTCTCGGGGTTGGCGAGGTCGTGGACGATGTCGGGATGGCCAAGGTCGAGTTCGCCGCTGGACGGGATGTGGCAATAGCCTTTTTCGGTCACCGTCATCGTCACCAGCTCGATATCGGGTGAGATCAGCACGCCGAGCGCCGGTGCCGCACTCTCCTGGCTGTCGACCACCCGGACGATGCTGCCGATGACGCGCGCCTCGATGTGGCTGTTCTCGCGGATCAGCCTTGTGTAGAGCCCGCCCTGCCGTCCCAGCGTGTCGGCAAGGCGGGGCGGACGGATGTTGATGCCGACGATGCCCCAGCGGTCGAAGCGCAGCGAGATGAGATCGTCGGTGTATTCGGCCTGATGGCAGCGATGGAAGGCGCCGACGCCGAGATGCGCCATGCCGGGCGCCAGCATCGTGCGGTCGTAGGACGGTGTCTGGACCGAAGCCGGCAAGCGATCGAGCAGCGCCGGCCCAAGCGTTTCGGTGGAAGCGCTCACCGGTTCGCTCCGATCACCGCCTGCTCCTGGTCGATGACCGCGCCGGTCATCGGGCCGGCGGCGTCGGACAGCAGGAAGACGGCGAGGCTGGCGATGTCGTTCGGGGTCAGCAGCCGCCCGAAAGGCTGCGCGGCATTGGCCTTGTCGAGCCAGCCGGGGCCGTTGCCCAATGTCTCCGCCTGCATGATGCGTTCGGCCGGCGTGTCGGTCCAGCCGACATTGATGCCGTTGACGCGGATGCGGTCGAAGCGGTGGGCGTTGGCGGCGTTCCTGGTCAGCGTCGCCAGCGCGCCCTTGGTGGCGGAATAGACGGCAAGCTCCGGCGAGCCGCAATGGGCATTGATCGACAGAATGTTGAGAATGGCGCCACCTTGGCCGCGCTGCTTCATGTCGGCAATCGCCGCCTGCATCAGGAAGAACGGCGCGCGCGCATTGACGGCAAACAGCGCCGCCCAATCGTCGAGGCTGGCGTCGAGGAAAGAGGCGCGATCGGTCAGGCCGGCGGCGTTGACCAGCGCATCGATGCGGCCGAAGCGCTCGATGCAGGCCTGCGCCAGAAGGGTGGGGGCGTCAGGATCGGCAAGGTCGGCGGCGACGAAGATGGTCGGCGTGCCCAATTGCGAAAGCTCGGCCGCCACGGCCTCGCCACGCGCCCTCTCGCGCCCGGTGACCAACAGCCCGGCGGCACCGGAACGCGCCAGCGTCTCGGCAATGGCGCGGCCAATGCCTTGCGTCGACCCGGTGACCAGAGCCACCTTGCCGTCAAGCCGGATCTCCATTCCTCCTCCCGGGAATAAAGTTTCTATTTTGAGAAATATGGAACGGCAATTCCCGATAGTCAATTGGACCAGTGACGCCTCATTCGTCGCGCCGCGCCGCCACGCCATGGACCAGCGCCATCCCAACGGCGAGCGAGGCCGCCAGTGAGCGGAAGCCGGCAAAGTCAGATTCCACCACTTCCAGCCAGCTGTCCGAGAGCGGGATCAGCGGGCTGAAGGTGCTGTCGGTGACGGTGACGATACGCGCCTTGCGCTCATGCGCCACCGCGACGAGATCGGGCGTGATCGAATTGTAGGGGCTAAACGAGACAGCGAGCACGGCATCCCGGCCGCTGATGCAGCCGATCTGGTCGAGTGCGGAGGAGCCGACATTGTCGACCAGCACATTGCGCACGCCCTGCTGCGACAGTGTCAGGGAGAGATAGGCGGTGACGGGAAAGGCGCGCTTGGAGCCGATGACATAGATCAGCTCGGCGGCCGCCAGCAGCGCCACCATCTTGTCGAAACTCGCGACATCGAAGCCCGCCTCGATGCGGCCAAGCGAGGCCTGCGACGCGCCGACCATGCCGTGCAGGAAATGCAGATTGGGCTCGGTCTCGGTGCGCGGTTCGCCGCGCCCTTCCGGCCATGAGCCCTTGATGTGCTCCTTGAACAGGCCCTGGAAATCGGAAAAGCCGGAATAGCCGAAGATCTGGGCAAAGCGCACCAGCGTCGAGGGCTGCACGCCGGCCTGTGCCGCAACCTGCGCGATGGTGCCGAGCGCGACGTCGCTCGGATGCTGCCACAGGAAGATTGCCACCTGGCGCAGCCGCTTGGGGAAATGCACCGTGCCCGACGACAGCACCGCGCGCAGCTCCTCATAGGTCTGCGGCTGGATGTAGCCAAGCGCGGCCAGCGAGCGTCCGCGCTTGCGCGTCGCCGCCTCGTCGGTGCTGGACCGTCCGGATGCCTTGCTTGCCCCACTCATGATTTCAGGCTAGCGCGATACGATCGTTTTACAATATGAAAATTGGAAATCGTATTCGAAAGCGGTGTGCCGGGAGGAGCTTGAAAATGGTCTACGCAACATCGGACGGATCAGCCGGCAAGCGGCTGCGGGTCGGCATGGTCGGCGGCGGCCGCAATGCCTTTATCGGCGCCGTGCATCGGCTGGCCATGCGCCTCGACGACCAGATCGAGCTGGTCGCCGGCGCGCTGTCGTCGGACCCGGAAAACGCGGCCGCATCGGCCGCCGAGATCGGCATCGCGCCGGATCGCAGCTATGCCGACTATCGCGAGATGGCGCGAACCGAAGCAGCGCGGCCGGATGGCATCGAGGCGGTGGTCATCGTCACGCCCAACCATCTGCACGCGCCGATCGCCACGGCCTTTCTCGAGGCCGGCATCGACGTGATCTGCGACAAGCCGCTGTCGACGACGCTGGCCGACGCAGAAGCATTGGTGGCGCTGGCGCAGGTGAAAAAGCGCCGCTTCGTCGTCACGCTCAACAACACCGGCTACGCCATGGTCCGCCAGGCGCGTGAGATGGTGGCGGCGGGCGCGCTTGGCCGCATCGTGTCCGTGCATGGCGCCTACATCCAGGACTGGCTGACCAAGCCGATCGACGCCGAGGGCCAGAAGCAGGCGGAGTGGCGCACCGATCCGGCGCGCGCCGGGCAGTCGGCGGTGCTGGCCGATATCGGCGTGCATGCCTTCAACCTGGCAAGCTATATCTCCGGCTGTGAGGCCGAGGCGGTGTCGGCCGATCTGTTCACCGCCGTCCCCGGACGCCGGCTCGACGACAATGCGCATGTGCTGGTGCGCTGGACGGGCGGCGCGCGCGGCACGATCCTGGCCAGCCAGACCTCGCCCGGCCACTACAACGATCTCTCGGTGCGCATCTATGGCGACAAAGCCGGGCTCGAATGGTCGGGCGGCCGGCCGGAAGAACTGCGCTTCTCCATCTACGGCGAGGAGACCCGCACGCTGGTGCGCGGCGGCCATGGCTCGACCACTGAGAGCCAGCGCGTGTCGCGCATGCCGGCGGCGCATCCGGAGGGATATATCGAGGCCTTCGCCAATATCTACCGCGACGCCGCCGATATCATTCGCGCCCATCGCTCTGGTGGGGTGGTCGATCCGGCGCGTGCGGCGCAGGTGCCCGATGTGGTGGAGGGCGCGCGCGGGGTGAAGTTTGTTGCGGCGGCGGTGGAGTCGAATGCGGCTGGTGGGGTGTGGACGGCGGCGCGGTTCGGGTGAGGCGAGCTATCCCTTGATCGCCGAGCCGACGATGGAATCGACGAAGAAGCGCTGCAGGAAGACGAACAGGATGAGCGGCGGCAGCACGGCCAGCGTCGCGCCGGCCATCACCAGGCCGGTGTTGACCGCACCTCTGTTGTAGCTGAGCAGGCGGCTCAGGCTGATGACGATCGGATAGGCGTCGGCATTGCCCTGCAGCACGGTCAGCGGCCACAGATAGCTGTTCCAGTGGTAGACGAAGGCGAAGAGGGCCAGAGCCGCGATTGCGGGGGCGATGCTGGGCGCGACGATCTTGTAGAGGATCAAGAACTCCGAGGCGCCGTCCATGCGCGCGGCGTCGATGAGCTCGTCGGGAACGCCGGAGATGAACTGGCGCATCAGGAAGATGCCGAAAGCATTGGCGAGATTGGGCACGATGATGCCGGCGAGGCTGGCGTTGAGGCCGATCGAGCCGACCAGGCGATAGAGCGGGATCAGCGTCACGATCGGCGGCAGGAACATGGTGGCGATCAGCACAGAGAACAGCAGCGACTTGGCGGGGAAGTGGTATTTGGCGAAGGCGTAGCCGGCCATCATGCTGGTCAGCAGGATGCCGGCGGTGGTGATCGAGGCGATGACCAGGGAATTCCACATCGAGCGGCCGACATTGACCACGCCCGACACCTTCTCATAGGCGTCGAAGCTCGGCGTAAGGGGGATCCACACCGGCGGCACCTGCATGCTCTCGGCCGGCGTCTTGAGGCTCGACAGCACCATCCATACCAGCGGGAAGGCCGAGGCGACGGCGACCAGCAGCATCAGCGTCGCCAGCAGAGCCCTGCGGCCCGACGGGCGCCGGCGCGACAGCCGGCTCGACGATCCCGCGCTCATTCGTCGTTCTTCCGGTTGGCGAAGGCAAACAGCGCGCAGACGACGACAATCAGCGAAAGCATCAGCATCACCGCCATGGCCGAACCCAGTCCACCCTGCGCACGCTCGATGCCGACGCGGCGGATGTGGTAGGTCAGCACATTGGTCGAGCCGACCGGCCCGCCCTGCGTGATCAGGGCAACCGGCTCGAACACCTGCACGGCGTTAATGATGGCGATGACGGCGCTGAACAGAAGCGTGCGCCGTATCAGCGGCAGGGTGATGAAGCGGAACTGCTCGAAACGGTTGGCGCCGTCGAGCTTTGCTGCTTCATACAGGCTGCCGGGGATTTGCGTCAGTCCGGCGATCGCCAGCACGGTGAAATAGCCGACCTGCTGCCAGACATTGAGGAAGACGATCGAGATCAGCGCCGAGCGCGGCGACGACAGGAAAGGCTGCGGGCCGATGCCGATAAGGCCGAGCATCTGGTTGAGAGGGCCTTCGCTCGGCGAATAGAGTTTCGACCACACCAGCGCGACAGCGATCATCGGCACCATGTAGGTGGCAAACAGCACCGTGCGCAGCGCCGTGCCGCCGGCGACGTCGCGCTGGTAAACCATCAGGCCGAAGGCCACCGACAGAGGCAGGATGAGGACGACGGAGAGCGCGGTGTAGACGGCTGTGTTGGCGAGCGCGGCCTTGAAATCGCGGCCGACCGAGGAGACCCCAAAAATCTCGCGGAAATTGTCGACGCCGACGAAGCCGGCGCTGGAAAACGGTGTCTGCGTCGACCAGTCCTGGAACGACAGCCAGACGGTGAGCAGCATTGGCAACAGGACGAAGATGCCGATCAGCGTCACGGCGGGCGCCAGCATGATGCCCGCCGAGGCACGGTACCTCTGAATCATTATTTGGCGGCGCGCTCCAGGATCGAAATGGCGTCGGCCTGCGCCGTCGCCTGCGCATCCTTGGCCGAGACCTGGCCATACTGCAACGCCTCGAGCGTCTGCTGCAGCGATTCCGAGAATTCCTGGCCGCCCGGCACCACCGGGAACGGCTTGGCGTCGGTGAGCACGCTGACATAGCCGGAGAGGAATTCCGAGCCGAGCTTGTCCTTGTGCGCCTCGATGTCGGAGAGGCGTGAGGGCAGGATGCCCATCGACATGAGGATATCCGACATCGCGGAAGCGCCGTTCTTGCCGGACTTTGGATTGTTCAGCCAAGCGAGGAAGTCCCACGCCGCCTTCTGCTCGGCGGCACCTGCATTGGCGTTGACCACGGTCATCCAGGAGTAGGAGATCGAATGCGGCTTGTCGCCGCTCGGGCCGACGGGAATCGGCGCCGTTGCAATGTCGGCGAATCTGTCGCCCATGCCGGCCTTCAGCGCGCTCTCCCACCAATTGGCCATGATGATCATGCCGGTCTTGCCGGAGACGAAATTGTCGAGGAAGGGGCCGGTGGTGTTGGCGTCGGCTGTCGCCATCGACGGCACGCTGGCGCCCGACTTGATCAGGTCTTCATAGAGCTGGAAAGTCTCCGCGGCCTGCGGGCTGTCGAGCACCGGCTTGCCGTCCTTGACCAGGTCGCCGCCATTGGAGACCAGCAGCGAGGCGAAGGGGTGGACGACGCCGGCCGCCCAGGAGTTGATCATGCCGAAGCCTTGCTGTCCCGCATCCTGGTTGGTCAGCTTCTTGGCCGCATCCTTGAACTCGTCCCAGGTCTTGGGTGGCGCCGCGATGCCGGCCTGCTTGAGCAGCGCCTTGTTGTAGTTCAGCGCATAGACGTCGATTTCGTTGGGGATGCCGTAGAGCGTGCCGCCGACCGAGGCGGCGCTGGTGATGCCCGCCGGCCATGCGGCCTTGACCTCGCTGGCCACCGCATCGGGGGCGGGCGCGACCAGCTTGTCGCGCGCCAGTTCCGGCAACCAGAGATCGTAGATGCCGCCGATCGTCGGGCCGTCCGCGCCGCCGCCTTGCGAGCGCAGCGTGGTCAGGAGGTCGCCGAAGGGGACGGCGCGCACGGTGACGCTGACATCCGGATTGGTCTTGGCATAATCCTTGGCCGCCGCTTCCAGCAGCGCGACCGTCTCCGGCGACCAGTGGGTGAGATAGGAGATGTTGACCGATTGCGCCCAGCCGGTGGTGGGCAGGATGGCGAGGCCTGCGGCCAGTGCCAGTTTCGACGTCCAGGCAAACGACATTCCTCATCCTCCTATCGGTTCACAATGAGGTTATGACAAGTTAGCGCGGCGACGCAAGGGCTTGCTGGCGAAAAAGTCTCACATGGCACGGTCACAGATTTCTTTGCAGCGCTGGAATGTGGATATTTATCCTTAGATAACAAACGGATGCGGGTACTGCAATGTCGTGAGGGGGCCAACGCCGCCATTCCTGAGGCGCAGCAGACCTCTTGCGAATGCCGCTATGTCATTATAATGACTTTTCCCGAGCCAATGGCTCTCTCACGGCAGGAAATGCCGCGGGACGCCAAGGACAGAGAACAATGGGAGACTGGCAATGAGCATGCTTTCACTTGACCGGCGCGCAGCACTTGGCCTGATCGGCGGCCTTGCCGCCGCCTGCGCCGGCGTCTTCGCCTCATTGCCGGCGCGAGCCGCCGACAGCACGGTGACGCTGTGGAGCTGGCGCACCGAGGACGAGGCAGCGATGCGCCGCATCTTCGATGCCTTCGAGGCGAAGAACCCCGGCATCAAGGTCGCCATCCAGTTCACGCCCGATGCCGACTACCAGAACCGGCTGAGCACGGCGCTGCGCGGCGGGCGCGGGCCCGACATCGCCCAGCTCAAGGCCTATGGCGAATTGCAGCCCTTCGTCGAGGCCGGCTATCTCGACGCGCTGGACGACAGCGTGCCGGAGCTGAAGAACATGGAGGACGCGGCGCTTGGCGGCGCGCGCGGCCGCAGCGACGGCAAGCTCTATGGCGTGCCCTATTCGGTGCCGATGATGGGCGTCTTCTACAACCAGGATATCTTCGCCGCCCAGGGCATCGAGATACCGAAGACCTACAAGGATTTCACCGCTGTCTGCGAGAAGCTGAAGGCGGCCGGCATCACGCCGATCGCCACCGGCGGCGCCAACGGCTCGGCCTGGGAACTGGAGATCGCCGTCGGCGTCGTCGGCCCGACCGTCTATGGTCCTGAATTCTACGACCAGATGATGAGCGGCAAGGCGACCTTCGAGGATCCGCGCTATGTCGCGGCGCTGAAGCGCTTCGCCGAGCTGAAGCCGTATTTCCCCGACGGCTTCGCCGGCATCGACTACACCACCGCCACGCAGCAGTTCATCGGCGGCAAGGCGGCGATGTTCCTCGGCGGTTCGTTCGAGAACGGCAGCTTCAAGGCGCAGAACCCGAAGCTGAAATTCTCGATCTTCCCGTTCCCCGCCGACGATGCCGGGGCAAAACTCTACACCTCGGCCTTCTCCGACGGCTCCTATGGCCTGGTCTCCGAGAGCCAGAACAAGGAAGCCGCGACCAAGGTGCTGGGCTTCATGGCTTCGGCAGAGTTCGCGCAGATGTTCGCCGACGAGCTCGGCTGGCCGCCGGCCCGCACGGATGTGACGGTGAAGGATCCAGTGCTGGCCTCGATGATGGAGATGGCGAAGAATTCGACGCCCTATCTGACGCTGGTCGGCTTCCGCTGGCAGTCGCCGACGGCGTCTTCGGTGCTGCAGTCGGAGATCATCGACATGGTCGAAGGCAACATCGCGCCGGAGAAGCTGGCGGCCGACATGCAGGCCGCAGTCGCCACCTGGTTCAAGCCGAAGCAGTAGGCGCGGCCGGTCGCAAAGCGGCCGGCCTCTCACGGACCAGAAAAGCGCATGAGCACCCTTCGCCGCACCAGCAGCCTTCGCCGCACGCAGCAGCGCATGGCCGTGCTGTTCATCCTGCCGGCGCTGGCGGTCTATGCGCTGTTCGTTCTCTATCCCCTGGGGATGTCGCTCTGGGGCAGCTTCTTCGTCTGGAAGGGGCTGCGCATGGTCGAGTTCGCCGGCCTGTCGAATTTCTCAAGGCTGTTCGTTTTCCCCAGCGGCGCGCGGATCTACGGCGCGCTGTGGCACAACACCGCCTGGTTCTTCGGCATCATGGTCTTCCAAAATGGCCTCGGCCTGTTGTTCGCCTGGCTGCTATTCCTGCGCGACAAGGGTGCGGCCTTCTTCCAGTCGGTGTTCTTCTTTCCGGCGGTGCTGAGCCCGGTCATCATTGGCGCGCTGTGGCGGTTGCTTTTGGCACCGGGTGGCGTCGTCGAATGGGCGCTGAACGGGCTCGGCCTGCACCAGGGCAGCCTGACTGTGCTCGGCAACAGCCACACCGCGCTCGCCATGCTGATCGCCGTCGATGCCTGGAACTGGATGGGCCTGCCGGTGCTGATCTACACGGCAGGTCTGCGGCAGATTTCCGGCCAGATTTTCGAGGCGGCAAAACTTGACGGCGCCGGCAATGCGCGCATGCTGTTCTCGATCGCGCTGCCGCTGCTGATGCCGGCGCTGGGCACGCTGACGACTTTGTCGTTCATCAACACCTTCAACCAGTTCGACCTCGTCTATGTCATGCAGGGCGTGCAGGGCAATCCGAGCTATTCGACCGACACGCTGGTGACGTACTTCTACCGGCTGGCCTTCGGCGCGGAAGGTGCTGTCGGCATCACCGATATCGGTCTGGCTTTGGCGCTCGGCACCGTGCTGTTTTTGATCCTCAGCATCGGCACGCTCATGATGCTGCGCTTCTTCGACCGCCGCACGGTGCAGCTATGAGCGCGCTGGCGATTTCACAAAGACCGGCCATCTCTCGGCAGCTGGCGCGGCTGCCCGGCTGGACGGTGCTGGTCGTTTGGACGGCGGCCGTGCTGTTGCCGCTCTACATCCTCATCGTCTCCTGTTTCAAGACCACGGCCGAGATCTACGACAACAGGCTCGGCCTGCCGCAAAGCTTTGCCTTCGACAATTTCATCAACGCCTGGACGCGCGCCGATCTCGGCCAGAATTTCATCAACAGCCTGATCGTCACGGGCGGCGCCGTCATCCTCACCATCGTCGTCTCGGCGATGGCCGCCTATCCGCTCAGCCGCTACAAGCTTGGCTGGAATGCCATCATGCTCGGCCTGTTCCTGTCCGGCATCATGCTGCCCATCCGGTTGGCCTCGGTCGAACTGTTCACGCTGATGCGCAATCTCGGCCTGCTGGATTCGCTGACCGGGCTGATCCTGGTCTATTCGGCGATCCGCATTCCCTTCGCCGTCTTCATCTTCGCCAATTTCATGCGCGTCTTGCCCTCCGAGTTGGACGAGGCGGCGCGCATGGACGGCGCCGGCGAGGTCCGCATCCTGTTCCAGATCATCCTGCCGATGGTCAAGCCGGCGGTGTCGATCGTGGCAATCTTCACCGCGATCGCGGTGTGGAACGATTTCTTCTTCCCGCTGATCTTCATCTTCGACGACCGCTACAAGACGGTGCCGCTGGCGATCAGCGTCTTCGTCGGCCAGTTCCGCACCGACTGGGGCCTGGTGTTCGCCTCGCTGGCGATATCCATGGCGCCCATCCTGATCATGTATTGTCTGCTGGCGCGGCAGATTCGCGAAGGCGTCGGCACCGGAGGGGGCATGAAATGATCGAAGACAGGATTTATGCGGCGAAATCCATCCTGGTGGTCGGCGCACACGCCTTCGATGCCGAGGTGATGGCCGGGCCGCTGGCGGCCGCTGCCGTCAAGCGCGGCGCCACGGTGACCTTCCTGCATCTGACCATGGGTGAGCAGGGCCATCCGTACCTGGTTCCCGCGCATTATTGCGTGCAGAAGGAAGAGGAAGCGGGCAGCGCGGCGGAGCGGCTCGGCATCGCCATGCGTAGCTTTGGCCTGCGCGACGGCTTCCTGCCCACAGACGATCAGACGGCGCTCGAAGTGGGCGACATCATTCGCGAGCTGAAACCCGAGATCGTCATCACCCATTGGCATGGCAGCTGGCACAAGGACCATCGCGCCGCCGCGCATTTGACGAAGACCGGTATCTTCTTCGCCGGACTGCCGACCGTTGCCAGCGACCATCCGGCGCACACGCCGCAACTGCTGCTGTTCGGCGAGAACTGGGAGGACGATGACGGCTTCCGGCCCGAGCATCTCGTCGATGTCAGCGACGGGTTCGAGGCCTGGCGCGACGCGGTCATGGAGTATGAGCTGGCGCGCGGCCTGAGCAGCTTCCCCTATGTCGACTATTACAGTTCGCTCTACCGGCTGCGCGGCTGCCTGCGTGGCACGCGCCATGCGCAGGCCTTCGCGGCGGCGTCGCATTCGTGGAATGCCGGCAGCGGCCTGTTCTCGCTCCCCTTCGGCAAAGGGTCCGGTCGATGAGGCGGGTACTCGCCATCGATCTCGGCGGCACCAATCTGCGCGCCGCCGTATCTACGGGCGATGTCGGTGCGTTGGAGGCGCTGGGCAGCGAGCCGGCGCCGGCAACCCTTGATGCCTTCATTGCTCGCATCGACGCGCTGTGCGTGGAGGCCGGGCCGGTCTCAGCGCTTGGCATCGCGGTGCCGGGTCTGGTCGAGGGCTCAATCTGCCGCTGGATCCCCAACCTGCCGTTCCTCGACGGCGTCGACATCCAGACGCTGTTTCCCAAATTGCGCGTAGCGCTCGGCAATGACGCACAGATTGCGCTGCTGGCGGAGGCTGTCGAAGGCAGTGCGAAAAACATGTCAGATGCGATCCTGCTCGCCATCGGCACCGGCATCGGTTCGGCGGTGCTGGCCAATGGCCGCATCGTTGCCGGCGCGCATGGCGGCGCCTGCTCGTTCGGCTGGGCCTGCGCCGACGTCAAAGATCATGGCGTGGAGCGCAGCGGCTGGCTGGAGCGCGTCGCGTCGGGCCGGGCGCTCGATGCCCTTGCCGGCCAGATCGGCCTTGCCGACGGCCGTCAACTGATCGCCGCTGCCCAGGCCGGCGAGCTGGCTGCACTCACCTTGCTTGAACTGCCGGCGCGACAGCTCGGCACCGCGCTTGCAGGCGCTGTCGCGCTGCTCGATCCGCAAGCGGTGCTGATTTCGGGTGGTTTGGCGGAGGCGCTGGATGTGATCCGGCCGCCGCTGCTTGCGGCGCTGCGACGTCAACTGCCGCCGCATCTGCGCGGCATCGACGTCAAGGCTGGAAAGTTCGGTCCCCGCGCCGGTCTGGTCGGCGCGGCGCTGGCCGGCGCCGTTGGGCAAGGGTGGAGGCAGGTGCGATGAGCGAAGCAAGCTTTCAGCAGCCGGACCGCAGACGGCCGGAGCCGCTCTGGTATCAGGTCGAAGAGGCGATCCGCGCCATCGTCAAGAGCGGCGAATGGGCAACGGGCGACCAGATCCCGGCGGAGGACAGGCTGTGCGCCCTGTTCGGCGTCAGCCGTATCACGCTGCGCCACGCGCTGCGCAATCTCGAGGAGGCCGGGCTGCTCAGGCGCGAACATGGCCGCGGCACGTTCGTGCGCTCGACCACGCTGGTCGCCGGCACGCGCGAGCTGACCAGCTTTACCCAGGAGATGGGCAATATGGGCGTGGTCGCGGGCTCGCGCCTGCTCGACTGCAGCCTGACCACCGCCAATGCGGCGGCTGCCGGCGCGCTGGAGATCGAGGAGGGCGATCCGGTGGTGCGCATTCGCAGGCTGCGGCTCGGCAACAACGAGCCGATCGGCATCCAGACGGCGCAGCTGTCGGCCGTGCGCGTGCCGGGCTTCCTCGACGCCGGCCTGCTGCAGGGCTCGCTCTACGAGGCGCTGGAGCGCCATTACGGCATCGTGCCGGTGGCCGCGCGGGAGAACTACCGGGTCGGCGCGGTCGGCGCGGCGGACGCCGAACTGCTCGACCTCGCTGTCGGCAGCCCGGCCTTCGTCGTAGAACGCATCACCACCGACGAGCGCGGCCCGTTCGAATTCACCGTCTCGATCATGCGCGGCGACCGCTACGAAATCCGCTCGACGCTGCGCGCCGGACGCGTGCCGCTGAACCCGAGAAGCTGATCCATTCCAGACCGACACATCAAACAGGAGTACCCACGTGTCCGATCTCTACATCCACCGTCTCGCCGCCCTCATCGACCAGGCTGCGAAAGCCAATGAAGAGGCCTTTGGCCAGGCCGCCAGCCACTTTGCCGACTCGCTCGAGGGCGGCGGGCTGGTGCATCTCTATGGCTCCGGCCATTCGGTGCTGCCGGTGCAGGAAGTGTTTCCGCGCTATGGCAGCTATGTCGGCTTCAACCCGCTGACCGACCCGCGCGTGATGTGGCACAATGTGCTCGGCGCCGGCGGCGTGCGCGAGCTTTTGTGGCTGGAGCGTACGGAAAGATACGCCGAAAAATTCCTCGACCACCAGCCGCTCAACAAGGGCGATTCCATCATCATCTTCGGCCATAGCGGCCGCAACTCGTCGGGCATCGACACCGCGCTCTACGCCAGGAAGCGCGGCATCTTCGTCGTCGCGGTCACCAGCAAGAACAATCTGGACAAGCCGGCGACGCACTCGTCCGGCAAGCGGCTGGCGGATGCCGCCGACCTCGTCATCGACACCTGTTCGCCGATCGAGGACGCCATCGTGCCGGTCGAGGGCTGGAGCCGGCCGGTGTCGGGCTCATCGACGGTGCTTGCCATGATCCTGGCGCATGAGCTGATCGCGCGCACGGCCGAGCAGCTCGCCAAGCGCGGCATCGAACTGCCGGTCTTCGCCTCGCCGACCATTGCCGGCGTGACGCTGCACGACACCGACGTCATCTACGGCGTCTACCGCGAGCGCATGCTGGAGGCGCAGCAGAAGCACCTGCCGACCTTCCAGGCAACGATGCGCGGAGAGTGAAAAAAGGGAGGCCCGGCACATGCCGGGCCTCCGACGTCTCGTTCCGCAATTCCTATCCTCTCAACGCCGCTTCGGGCGCCCGGCTGGCGATTTGTTGCCGCGCGGGCCGCTCTGAACCGGCGTGTTGCCCTGGTTTTCCTCCGACAGCTTGCGCCAGCGGGCAAGGCGCTCAGGGTCGAGCGTACCCGCCTTCAACGCAGCCTGCACCGCGCAGCCCGGTTCGTGGACATGGGTGCAGTCGCGGAACTTGCACAGCGGTGCGAGCTCGGTGATTTCGGCAAACAGCGTGTCGATGCCGGATGCGACGTCGCTGACATGCAGCGTGCGCATGCCCGGCGTGTCGATTACCCAGCCGCCACCGGCGATGGGGTGCAGCGACCGCGCCGTGGTGGTGTGGCGACCCTTGGCATCGTGCTCGCGAATGCCCGCAGTCTGTTGCGGCGATTGCTGCGCCGCTCCGGCCAGCGTGTTGACCAGCGTCGATTTGCCGACGCCGGAGGAGCCGACCAGCGCCACTGTCTGCCCTGCGCCACACCAGGGAGCAAGCGCCGCTGCGGCATCGGCGACGCGCGGGTTCAGCGTCACTACTGGCAAACCACGCTGAAGGGCGGCAGCCTGGCTTTGGTATCTCTCGACATCGTCAGCGGTGTCGGCCTTGGTCAGCAGGATCACCGGCGTCGTTCCGGCCTGGTTGGCCAGCGCCAGATAGCGCTCGAGCCGGGCGATGTTGAAATCGGCATTGCAGGACGTCACGATGAACAGCGTGTCGACATTGGCCGCGGCCAGCTGCGGGATCCTGCCTCCCTGTGTGCGGCGCTCCAGCACCGTCTTGCGGGTCAGGCGGCGGCGCAGCAGATGCGTATGCGGCTCGACCAGCACCCAGTCGCCGACGGCATAGTCGCCGGTGTTGGTATTGGCCGGCGGCGTCAGATCCACTGGCCCTGCCCGGGACAGGCCGGCCAGGCGGTCGCGGTGCACCGAGGCGATGCGCGTCGGCACGAGGTCTGCCTCATCGGCTTCAAGCTGGTCGCCGAAGAAATCCGTCCAGCCCAGGCTTGCGAGGGAGGCCGTCACGGCTTTGACCAGGGGGACGGCGTCACAGACATCGGAGAGTATCCTTTGGCAAAATGGGCGCGGACCCTCGGGGCGGTTGTTCAAGCCGTGTATGGGCGGCATGGCGGAATTTGGCAAGCCGAACCGCGCCGATGGCCGAGCCGTTTCGCGCACCACGTTGGAACGCATCGAGGCGGCGGGTCGCTGAACGTCACCAGACACGGAACCCTATCGTGGCACCTATCCGCATCACGCGCGTTGAGGTCATTCAATCATCGAGGAAAAATCTCATGCGCGTGCGCGTCGTCACTATCAATGTCTGGAACACGGAAGGGGAGCCGGAACGTCTGACCGCCATCAACCGGGAGCTGAGGCGGCTCGACCCGGATCTGGTCGCCTTTCAGGAGGTCGTCCAGACAGCCGATGTGAAATTCCTCGATACGCTGCCCGATGGTTTGGATTTGCATGCAACGCATCAAGCCTCTTCGTCGACCTCGAAGTTGGCAGGGACGGCTGAGGATGGCAGGTCGAGAAGCCTGCCAAAAGGGGGAGGGGGATGGCCGGTACCGCAGGGGGCGGGGGGTTGGGATGGGGTTGCCTGAAGCACCGGCCAAAGCGGGACAAGTCCCACGCCCACAAGCTAGCAGAGCTTGGATCGGTTCATATGGTGTGATCGCGGAACTGGCGCAAAAGCGCTTTCACATCCCCGCGCAGGCGTCGGCAACGAGCCCGCAACCGGGGGTTTCCGGTCGGTTGGTGGGTTGCGCAAGCGTCGGTTGAAGGCGCTGCGGGAGGCTGTCGTTTTTAGTGCGGTTCGAGTGCTATGCGCTCAGCGACAGGTGCTCAAGGCAGGGCAATCGCGTGGCGCCACCACATGCGATTGTCCTGCTTACGCCACCGGCAGCGTTCGCCCCGCAATCAGATCCGCAGCCTTCTCCGCAATCATGACCACGGCCGCGTTGGTGTTGGAGGACACGATGCTTGGCATGACCGAGCTGTCGCAGACACGCAGGCCTTGCAGACCGCGCACGCGCAACTCGGGATCGACGACGCTGTCGGCATCGCCGCCCATCCGGCAGGTGCCGACTGGGTGATAGGCGCTGCGGCCATGTTCTCGGGCGAAGGCTTCGAGTGCTGAGCGCCCCTGCATCGCCTTGCCGGGCAGATACTCGCGGCTGATGTATCTGGCGAAGGCTGGCTGCGACAGGATTTCGCGGCTGATCTCGATGCCGTCGATGGCGCGTTCGAGATCATAGCGCTCGGCGAACGGGTTGGGGTCGATGATGGGCGCATCGCGCAGGTCCGCGGACTTGAGCGTGACGCTGCCGCGCGAACGCGGGCGCACATGGTAGGAGTTCAGCGTGCAGCCATTGCCGCCGGGAACCGAGCCGATGCCTTCCTCAACGCCGGCGCCGGGCAGGAAATGGAACTGGATGTCCGGCGTCTTCTCCGCGCGGTCGCCCCACCAGAAGCCGCCGGACTCTACAATGTTGGAGGCCACCGGCCCCTTGCCGAACAGCGCATATTCAAGACCGGCGACCGCTTGCCAGCGCTTCTTCTTGTAACGGTCGATGCCGTGCGGTCCGTTGAGCTCGGCGACGACATCGACGTCCATGTGATCGTGCAGATTCTGGCCGACGTTTTTGGAATCGTGGACCACCTTGATGCCGTGCTGGCCGAGATGCACGGCCGGGCCGATGCCGGACAGCATCAGCAATTTCGGCGAGCCGATGGCGCCGGCGGCGACGATGACTTCGCGCTCGGCGCGGAGCAGTTCGGTGCGGCCATTGACGATGATCTCTACACCGATGGCGCGGCCGTTCTCGACCACGATGCGGCTGACCGAGGCGTCGGTGCGTAGCGTCAGATTCTTGCGGCCGAGCGCCGGCTTCAGATAGGCGACCGCCGTGCTCGAGCGTTTCCCCCGACGCGTCGTCGTCTGGTAGAAGCCGGCGCCCGCCTGCTCACCGGCGTTGAAGTCGGCCCGGAAAGGAAGGCCCGCCTGCTGCGCCGCCTTGACGAAGATGCGGGTCAGCGGATGCGGCGCGCCGCTGGAGACGCCGAGCGGGCCGTCAGTGCCGTGCTGCGCATCGGCAAAAGTGTCGTTGCCCTCGGAGCGGACGAAGTAGGGCAGCACGTCGGCATAGCTCCAGCCGGCACAGCCGGCGTCAGCCGCCCAGCCGTCATAATCCTGCGGGCAACCGCGGGTGAACACCTGGGCGTTGATCGAGGAGCCCCCGCCGAGCACGCGGGCCTGCGGATAGACCATGGTGCGGCCGTCGATTTCCTTGCCGGGCGCGGTGTCATAGCCCCAGATCAGCGGCCCCGACGTCATCTTGAAGAAGCCGACCGGCAGATGGATGTAGCGATCGGTGTCGGGCGGACCGGCCTCGAGCAGCACGACGGACACGTCCGGGTCCTCGCTCAGCCGGGCGGCCAGAATGCAGCCAGCCGAACCGCCGCCGACAATGATGTAATCCGTCATTTCCACTCCAGGCTCTCTTTTGGGAGCAAGATCTCCGGACAAAACGGTTTCCCGTTTGTCCGAGAAAACCGGTTCCCACTTTTCGGGATCAAGCTCCTGCCAGCGGTGAAATCACCGCCCCTTCCTCTTGCGCGCGACGATCTCAAGTCGCTTGTGCCACGTCAAGAGAAAGGGTATGGTTATCGTGTTGAAGGGTTGTCGTACAAGTGGAGGAGCTTGACGATCCTCACCAGGAGGTCCCGGCCGCGCTCCCTGCGCAAGATGCCGGGCGGAACAGAATTCAATCGGGAGGTTTCGAGGTATGAACGACACGAAGAATTTTGCGGTCAACCGGCGCACGCTGATGATGGGCGCCACCGCCGGCGTGGCGGCACTCGCCATGCCGAGCGTGCTGCGCGCGCAGGACAAGCCGACTCTGGTGACGTCGATCCGCTCGCTATCCAACCCCTATCACGCGGTGTGGAAGACCGGCGCCGAAGCGTATGCCAAATGGGCCGGGCTGGAACACGTCACGCTGGTTTCGGAAGGCAACAGCGAGAAGGGCATTGCCGACATCAAGGCGATGCTGGCCAAGACCGGCGGCAACATGGTGCTGAATTCCGATCCCAACGACACGCCCGATGCGCGCCCGATCGTCGAGGCCTGCGCCAAGGCCGGCGCCTATGTGGTGACGCAGTGGAACAAGCCTGGGGATCTGCACCCGAAGGATTTCAACCCGAACTATGTCTCGCATATCGAGTTCGACGGCATCGACAGCGGCAAGACCATCGCCGAGATCCTGTTCAAGACCATAGGCGGCAAGGGCGGCATCGTCGCACTCGGCGGCCTGATCTCGACCACGGCGGCGATCGAACGCAAGAAGGGCCTCGATGCGGCGCTTGCCGCCAACCCAGACATCAAGCTGCTCGATTTCCAGGTCGCTAACTGGAAGTCGACCGAAGCCTTCGACCTGATGGGCAATCTGCTCACCCGCTTCGGCGACGACATCAAGGGCATCTGGGCGGCCAATGACGATATGGGCTCCGGCGCACTGGAAGCGCTGCGTGCCGAAAATCTCGCCGGCAAGGTGCCGATCGTCGGCGTCGACGGCATCAAGACGGCGGTCGATGCGGTGCGCACCGGCGAGTTCGCCTGCACCGTCACTTCGGATCCGTTCTGGCAGGGCGGCATGGGTCTGGCCATCGGCTACAACGCCAAGATCGGCAAGTTCGACCCGACCAAGGAGCCCGCGGAGCACCGTGAGTTCTACGGCAAGGCGGTGCTGATCTCGCACGACAATGTCGAGGAATATTACAAGACCAATGTCGATGCGAAGCCCGAGATCGACTGGAACGATCTGTGGGGCCGGGTCACCGGAGCAATCCGCACCTGATCCATCGGAGTGGGCTGCAACTCCCTGGCGGCCCGCTTCCTCCCGCAGCCGTCGCGATCCCCTTGTCGCGACGGCTGTCACCAGCAGACGGGAAGCGGTTTCTTGACAATCCATACAGAACCCCTGAAGTCCGTTTCGGACATCGAGCGGACGACGCCTATGACATCGTTCCCCGGCCGTATCGCGACATTCCTGGGCGGCAGGCGCTGGCGCAGCCTGGCGCCGCTGGCGGTGCTGATTGTACTCTGCGTACTCATCGCCATTGCCAACCCCAATTTCATCGAGCTGCGCAATCTGGTGCGGCTTGCGAATTCCGCCGCCGTGCCGCTGACGCTGGCGATGGGGCTGACCTTCATCATCCTGATGGGCAGCATCGACCTTGCAGTCGAAGGCACGCTTTCGGTGGCGGCAATGGTGCTTGTGCTGCTCGCCGCCAATGACGGCAACGGCAACGACTATGGGTGGTGGGCGGTGCTCGCTGCCATCGCCGCCGGCACCGCCATGGGCTTCGTCAGCGGTCTCGTCCAGACCATGCTGCGCATCCCGTCCTTCATGGGCACGCTCGGCATGTGGTTCATCGGCCTCGGCCTGTCGGTCTATATGCTGGGCGGCACGGCCATCAAGCTGAACGACGCCTCGATCCGCGACCTGGCCTTGCACCGTTTCCTCGGCCTGCCGGTGGCGGTCTGGGTCGCGTTCGGCGCCTTCCTGCTCGCCACTGTCATCCAGTATCACACCAAGCTCGGCCGCCACATATTGGCGATCGGCGGTGATGAGGATGTCGCCAAGCTCTCCGGCGTCAATGTCGTGCGCGTGCGCATCACCGCTTTTGCGCTGGCAGGGTTCTTCTTCGGCATTGCCGGCGTGCTGGCCGCGGCACAGCTCGGCCAGTCGCACGCCGTCATCGGCGACGGCAGGCTGTTTGCAGCGGTCACCGCAGTGGTCGTCGGCGGCACCGCTTTGACCGGCGGCGAGGGCGGCGTCGTCAACACGCTGATCGGTGTGCTGATCGTCACCGTGCTTGCCAATGGCATGATCCTGCTCGGCATCTCGCCCTACATCCAGCAGACGGTGCAGGGTCTGATGATCATCGCCGCGGTGGCGCTGTCGCTCGACCGTGTCCGCCTGAAAATCGTCAAGTGAACGCCATGCTGCAGGCGTCCAACATCATCAAGAATTTCCCCGGCGTCCAGGCGCTGCGCGACGTCTCCATCGAGGTGCGGCCCAATGAAGTTGTCGGGCTGATCGGCGAGAACGGCGCCGGCAAGTCGACGCTGATGCGGGTGCTGGCCGGCGGCTACCGGCCGGATGGCGGCTCGCTCACGCTGGATGGCGAACAGCTGCGCATGCGCAACGCCCGTGATGCGGCCAGGCATGGCATCGGCATGGTGTTCCAGGAGCAGTCGCTGGTGCTGAACCTGACGGTTGCCGAAAACATCTATCTCGGCGAAGAGGACCGCTTCACCCGCTTCGGCCTCGTCAATTGGCGCGCCATGAACGCGGCGGCGCGGCGGCAACTGGCCAAGATCGGCATCGACATCGACGTCACCGCGCGCACCTCCGAACTCACCTTCGCCGCACGCCAGATGGTCGAGCTCGCCAAGGCGCTGACCTTGGAGGAAGTGGTCGAGCGGCAGTTGCTCATCCTGCTCGACGAGCCGACCTCGGTGCTCAACGCCGCTGACATCGAGGTGCTGTTCGCGCGGGTGCGCTCGCTTAAATCCCGCGCCAGTTTTGTGTTCGTCTCGCACCGCCTCGACGAGGTGCTCAACATCTCCGACCGTGTCTACACGATGAAGGACGGCGCGGTCGTCGCCGAGCACCGCGCAGCTGAAGTCACCGCGCCGGAGCTGCACGAGATCATGGTCGGGCGTGGCCTGCAGGCCGAATATTACCGCGAGGCCCGCCAGCTCGCGCCGCGCGATATCGTGATGGTCGAGGCCAAGGGGCTTGGCGCCAACGGTTACTATCACGGCGTCGATCTCTCGATCCGGGCCGGCGAGATTGTCGGCATTGCCGGCGTCGTCGGCTCCGGCCGCGAGGAGGTGACGCGCACCGTTGGCGGCTTCGTCCAGCATGATGCCGGCGAGATGAAAATCGCCGGCGATGCCGTGCGCTTCTCCTCGCCGGAGCCGGCTGTGCGCAAGGGCATCGGCTATGTCCCGCGCGAGCGCCGGCTCGAAGGGCTGGTGATGTTCCTGTCGATCGCGGAGAACATTTCGCTGGCCGATCTCTCCAGCGTCATGCGCCATGGCGCCATCGACTATGGCAAGGAGCGCCGGCTTGCCGCCGACTGGATCAAGCGGCTGCGCATCAAGGCGCCCGGTCCCGATGCCGCCTGCCGCAAGCTCAGCGGCGGCAACCAGCAGAAGGTGGTGCTGGCGCGCTGGATGACGGCGGGCTCGCGCATCCTGGTGCTCGACCATCCCACACGCGGCCTCGATGTCGGCGCCAAGGAGGAGGTCTACGAATTGGTGCGCGATCTCTCGGCGCAAGGCGTGGCGATCCTTTTGATTTCCGACACGCTGGAGGAAACGATCGGTCTGTCGCACCAGGTGCTGGTGATGCGCGACGGTGCAATCACCGCGCGCTTCGATGCCAGTCCGGGCAACAAGCCGAACCAGGTCGATCTTCTCAGGGCAATGGTGTGAACCGATGAATGAGGCGTTCTCCATCAGGCAGGTTTTCGAGGGCAAGTGGACGCAAGGCGCCATTCCGCTGATCCTGCTGGTCGGCCTGCTGCTGATCATCGAGATCGCCGCGCCCGGCTTCCTCACCGGCGAAACCGTGGCGCTTTTGTTTGCCAACACCGCCGTGCTGTTCATCCTGGCGACCGGCGTCACCTTCGCCATTCTGCTCGGCGGCATCGATTTGTCGATCCAGGCGGTGGCGTCACTAGCCAGCGTCATCCTGGCGCAATTGCTGCCGTCGCTCGGCCTCGCCGCCTTTCCGGTGGCGATCCTGTCGGGGCTCGCCTTCGGCGTGTTGAGCGGTGTCGTCCACGTCAAGCTGCGCGTGCCGTCCTTCGTCGCGACACTCGCCACAGGCGGCGTGGTCACCGGCCTGGCGCTCTGGGTCTCCAATGGCCGCGCCATCACCATCGAGGAGGCTGGTCGTGAAAACACCGCCTGGATCAACGCCACTGTCGCCGGCATTCCCGTGGTGGTGCTGATTTCGGCGGTCATCGGCATCGCCGCCTTTCTGGCGCTGCGCTACACGCGCTTCGGCCGGCAAGCGATCGCGGTCGGCGCCGGCGAACCGGCGGCGTGGGCGGCCGGCATCAATGTCGACCGCACCAAGATCATCGCCTTTGCCGCGTCGGGTATGCTCGCGGCCATCGCCGGCGTCGTGCTGGCAGCCAGGCTGTCGAGCGGTTCGCCAGTGCTGGCCAACCAGCTGCTGCTGCCGGCCATCGCCGCCGTAATCGTCGGCGGCACGGCGATCACCGGCGGGCTCGGCGGCGTTGCGCGCACGGCGGTCGGCGCGCTGATCATCTCGATCGTGCGCATCGGCATGACCTTTGTCGGCGTCAACATTTTCCTGGAAAACATGGTGTTCGGCGCGGTGCTGATCGCTGCCGTCGCCATCACCATCGACCGCAGCAAGATCGCGGTCATCAAGTGATCCCGCCTCCCAGGCAAGCGCGGACAGGACGGGACCGCATCGGCGCGAGGCCGATGCGGTCCGGCCCGATCGGATCACATCGTGTCGAGGCCGATCAGCTCGATCTTGTAGCCGTCGGGGTCTTCGACGAAAGCGATGTGGGTGGTGCCGTGCTGCATCGGGCCGGGCTTGCGCGGGATTTTGGCGCCGCGCTTTTCCAGTTCGGCGCAGACGGCGTAGATGTCGTTGACGCCGAGCGCCAGATGGCCGAAGCCGGTGCCGATCTCGTAGGGCTCCTCGCGGCCCCAGTTCAGCGTCAGCTCGACGACGGCTTCCTTGTCCTCGGGGCCATAGCCGACAAAGGCGTTGGTGAACTTGCCGCCGGGGTAGTCGTCGCGGCGCAGCAGGGTCATGCCGAGCACCTCGGTGTAAAAGGCGATCGACTTGTCGAGGTCGAGCACCCTGATCATGGTGTGCATATAGCGAAAGCCCGGGGCGTCGCTCATTGGGGGAGTCCTCCGAATTCTGTGATTTGCGGGTCTGACCATCCACATCGAGCGCTTGGCGGCAAGCCTTGCTTGATGTTCTCAATCAGGGTTGTATGATAACACGACAACACCGGTATTTGTCCAGCCGTTTTGCCTAGGGGCCCAGAGCCAATCCATGAATGCCGCGCCCTCCGCATCGCAGATCGCAGCCCTGGCCGGCGTGCTGCCGAATGGCGGGCTGCTGACCGATGAAGCGGATCTGGCGCGCTTCAGCCGCGATTGGTCGGGCGACCATTTCGGCCGGCCGCTGGCGGTGGCGCGGCCCTCCTCGGTGGATGAAATGTCGGCGCTGATGCGGTTCTGCCATGCCGAGCGCATCCCGGTGGTGCCGCAAGGCGGGTTGACCGGCCTTGTGGGTGCTGCGGTGGCGGCGGATGGCGGCGAGGTCGTCATCTCGCTGGAGCGGATGACCAGGATTCGCTCGATCAGCCCGATCGACTTTGCCATGGTGGTCGAGGCCGGCTGCATCCTCGAGGACGCCAAGCGCGCCGCCGAAGCGAGCGACTGCCTGCTGCCGATCACGTTCGGCGCGCAGGGCAGCTGCCGTATCGGCGGCAATGTCGCCACCAATGCCGGCGGCTTCAACGTGCTGCGCTACGGCATGACGCGCGACCTGGTGCTTGGCCTCGAAGTGGTGCTGGCCGACGGCCGCGTCTGGAACGGGCTGAAAGTGCTGCGCAAGGACAATCGCGGCTATGATCTGAAGCAGATCTTCATCGGCTCGGAGGGCACGCTCGGCATCGTCACCGCGGCGGCGCTGAAACTATTCCCCAAGCCGACGCAGATCGAAACCGCGCTGGTTGGCCTGCGCTCCGTCGAGGACGCGATGGCACTCTATGCAAGGGCGCGGCGCGATTGCAGCGATTTGCTCACCGCCTTCGAACTGATCCTGCGCGGCGGCATCGAGATCACCATGCGCGGCGGCCAGGATTTTCCCGATCCGCTCAGCCAGCCCTATCCCGTCTATGTGCTGATCGAGGTGTCGTCGGGAGGGCTGATCGACCTCTCCAATATGCTGCTGGGGTTTCTCGGCAGCGTCGAGGACATCGTCGAGGACGGCGTCATCGCTTCGACCAGGGCTCAAGGTGAGCGGTTGTGGCTCTACCGCGAGATCATGGTCGAGCGGCAGGGCAGGGGCGGGCGCTACCTGCGCACCGATGTGTCGGTGCCGATCTCCAGGCTTGCCGATTTCGTCACCGATGCGCTGGCCGCCTTGGAGAAAGCCCGGCCCGACGCGCTGGCCGTCACCTACGGCCATGTCGGCGACGGCAACATCCACCTCAACGTCGTGCCGCCGGAAGGCATGGGCACCGAGGCGATGGAACATCTGTTCGAGCAGGCGGAAGCCGAGATCTTCACCGTCGTCGATCGCTATGGCGGCTCGATCAGCGCCGAGCACGGCATCGGCCGGGTCAAGCAGAAGGCGTTCCTCGAACGCATCGATCCGGTGACGCTCGACCTCGCCGCCGGCATCAAGGACGCATTCGACCCGCGCCACATTCTCAGCAACGGCCGCATTCTGGCGTCCGCACCCGCCGTCGACTATAGGTGAGCGATGACGCTGAAACTCGACAAGGTCAATCGCGGCCCACACCTCTCCACTCTGGTGGCCAGTTCCATCTCGCGCGAGATCGCGCAAGGCCGGCTGAAGCCGGGTGACCAGCTGCCGACCGAGGCGGCGCTGGCAACCACTTTCGGGGTCAGCCGCAACGTGGTGCGCGAGGCGATCGCGCGGCTGCGCTCGGAAGGCCGAATCTGGTCGCAGCAGGGGCGCGGCGCCTTCGTCGTCGAAACCACCAACCCGACGGTGCTGACCATCGACCATGAGACGCTGCAGCGCGCCGACTCGTTTCGCAATCTGTTCGAACTGCGTGGCATCCTCGAAGTGCAGGCGGCGGCCCTTGCCGCAAAACGGCGCAGCGACGCCGATCTCAAAGCCATGGGCGATGCGCTATCCGGCATGCGCGCCGCACCCTATGGCAGCGTCGCCTGGCTGCGCAGCGACCTCGAATTCCACCGGACCGTCGCCGAGGCGACGCGCAATTCCTACATGGGCCAGTTCCTGGTCTTCGTTTCCGAGCGCGTCCGCGAAAGCATTCTCGCCGCCGGCAACCAGCAAAAGTCGGACGACATGGCCCGCATCACGCTCGGCGAACATGAGCGCATCCTGAGAGCGATCCGTGCCGGCGACGCCGAAGGGGCGCAAGCCGCGATGCGCGACCATCTGGCGGGCGCGGCGCTGCGGGTGGGGTTGCATGAGGGGGAAGCTGCGGAGATAGCGCCGGGGCCCGAGGCAGCGTCTCCGGTACGGCATTCGCGGTTGCGGAAGGCTGTGCGCGGGCAGGCTTAGGGATAGCCTTGCCTTATCCGCGCGCTGGGCCAATCGCCTATGGCGGCGCTGACCCCCACTCCGTCTCGGCTTCGCCGAGCCACCTTGCCGGGGCGAGCCACGGGTCTCGCCCGTCCTTCGGACCCCCCATTTCATGGGGGATGAGGAAATGCCAATCTCCGAGATCGCAGCCCTTCAAAAAGCTTGGGTTTCCTCTCCCCCACGAATGTGGGGGTAGAGGTGGCTCGGCGAAGCCGAGACGGAGTGGGGAGCGCCATATCAGATTTCACACGGTCGTCGGCTCAACCAGCTCAGGGCCGGAGATAGGCCGCCACCCCACCGCGCTATTTCAACGGCAGAAACAGCTCAAGCACCACTTCGCGCACCGGTCCGTTCGACGAAAAGTGTCGCTGGCAATACACCGGAAAGTCGCGCGCCTCCTCGCCGCTGGCCGGAAGCCATTCGCGATAGAGGTAAAGTGCTGCCGGCTCAAGATTGTTGGTGTTGCCGGGGTAGCGCAGCACCGCGCAGCGTCCGCCGGGGATCACGCCGGCCTTCATCTGCGCGGCCTCGATCGGCCCGCCTTCTACCGGCAGGTCGGTTCCGGCACAATATCCATGCTGTAATCGGCCGGGTTCGCCGGCTCCCTTTCGGAACGGAAGATGTTGAAGGTCGGGCTTGTCTCGGGCGAGAGGCCGGCCGCCTTGCGCCAGGCGATGAAGCGCTGGATGGTGTCCTGGAGCGTCGCCCGGTCGCCGCGATGCTCCATGATCGCCACCGGCGTCGGCGGCACATCGCGGATCATCACGTCGGCGGGTTCGAAGATTATCTGCATGAGCGTGGTCCTTGCTTTTTCGAGCGGCCCGAAGGCCATGAGCCACGACCCCCAGTCGGGAGAGTTCCGGAACGACGAAGGCGATTGTCCGAACCGTTGCCTGAAGGCGCGGGCGAAGGCATCCGGCGCGTCGTAACCGGCATCCATCGCTATCTCGGTGACGCTTTGGGCGTCGCTCTCGGCAAGCCGGTACGAAGCGCGCTTCAGGCGGGCGAGCTGGACATAGCGATGCACGGACAAGCCGAAGGTTGACGTGAACTGCCGGTGGAAATGGTATTTCGAGAACGCCGCGACGCCGCTCAACGCTTCCAGGCCCAGATCGCCGTCCAGATGCTGGTCGATGTGGTCCAGCACCCGCTGCATCCGGGCATGGTAGTTTTCAAGTGGCGTCATCAAACGTCTCGTCCTGCGTGGCGACACCAGATAGGCGCTCCCGGATATGTCGCGCTCGACCGATCTTGCGGTTTGACACGGATGGACGCGTGCCGCATCTCCGGCGCGCATTAACGACTGCGGATGGCTGCGGGCAGGTCGCAAGATAGGCAGTGGCTCAGTCTGTCCGGTCGGCGGACTGTTCCAACACGACATCGAGAGTGATCATCGCAGGGCTAAGGTCGCTGGCGGCAGTGTGAATGACCTGCCGTACCCGTCGGATTGGTGAAGCTAAGCAGAAGGCGACGCGTCTTTTGCTTTTACGTCAGAAACGAAGGGAAACTCCGCGCCGTTGAATGCCCACCAGTAGCGATTAATAATCTGCCACCAAGTCAAGTAAATGCGCTTTGACTTGTCGCTGCCTAGGCTTTCGGCAGCAGCATTGTAGGCTATGGCGTCCATTGCGCGCATCGGAGGCGGCTCCTCTGCGTAGAGGCGTTTAAGGGTCGCCTCCCAATCTCTGACCGTTGAGGGGCTAGGCTTGTCGGCCTCAGCGATTTCCGCCGTTAGTTCGTAGAAACGGCGTTGCAAAAATTCATGTGTGCGCGCCTTACCTCCAAAGTCGAACACCAACTGCAATAGTCCCGCCATGGTTGCCACAAAAGCCAGAACCGCCGGGGGAGCGAAGGTCTTCTCAAAATCGGCTACGGCCGCTGCGCCCGCTGCGACAATTATCAAGCTCATGAGCCGGTTGAGCAGGTCGTAGTAGTTGCGCCGCGCGGTGTGGTAGATCGCGTTTCTGAGCGCATCAAAATTGATTTTAGACGGTTCGCGCATCGCATTTGCCATCAGTTTGGGGGCGGTTTAACTCCCGGCCCCGCCATCCTAATATAGATCTTATTCCCGACCGGAGCAAATATGAGAGGTTTGATACTCTCGTATCCAAGTTTTTCAGTTATCGCTCCAAGCGCATCAACGAAGCCAGACTTATACGCGTCGAAATTGTCAGATTTTAGAACGGCGCGAAAATCAGAAGCGTCATTTTGTGACACCTCGATGTATGAAATCTGTCCGGCCTTGGCATTGGCGATCAATGCACCTGGCTGCCCATCAAGCATCACTTGATATTCCCCAGGCGGCACGCGGTATTGCCTTACGAGGGGAAAACCGGGCAGGTTCCATTCAAAATTGTCGAGAGAATTGCCCTTCGCATCGGTGGCGGAAATGGACAGTTCTTTGGACGGATTTTGGACATAGACTGCTATCCCACTCTGATCGGGAGGCATCTCAATCCACTTCTGTACATCGCCAGCAAATGCTGGAAGCGCGGCCGATGTTGTTGCAAGAAAAATCAGTGCTGCCCGCAACATCGGGTTCCCCAAATTCGATGAAGTGAGCACGGATAATGACATAACTATGGATTGATTGCTATCTGCGCTTTCTGGACTTGCCCAGGCCTGCGGATTCGTCTTTGTGTCTCTACTGTAGCCATGCAGCTGCGGCGTTTTGAGCATTCGCTTCAGCGTGTCTTTAGCTGCATATATCCGTTTTTCACTAGGTTCTAGAATGGCCTACGACGAATTTGAGATTGACAGAATTAAGCACGCTCTTGGCGACATGTGCATTGCATGGGCACATCTTGAGGAAGGGTGCTTCATGGTCCTCTTTTACACCATGCGGGATATCGAATACACGGCCTATGAACTTATCCGAAACGAGCTCGACCTTCGCGGTGCTTTGCAGGTCTGCAAGGGACATGCGGTCGCTAACCGCTGGGAGCGCCACAGCGACCATATCCCTATCCTGGTTGACTTGATCGATGGTGAAATTCGAGCAGCCCGCAACCGATTTATCCACGACCCAATCACTAGTGGGGTAACATCGTACATTCGCCAATCATACGTGACGCGCTACCGAAAGAGCCCACACAAACTCGACGTGCATATCGGCACCCATACCGAGGTGAGCTCTGAAGAGATTTATACATTCACGCGCGCCGTGCGGGCACTAGAGCGCTACGCTGGGTCAATCGTCCAATATCTCGATTGGTTGGATGGTGAGCGTCAATTCGATTGGGAGTTTCCGTCGATGGAACTCGCTCAGCTAGGCGCGCACTTTGCCATCACCGAGTACACCCAGATCGCCAAATCGCGGGGTTCAGTTCGATAATCCTCTGGCACCCATGGCGCTCAAATATATGATCGCGCTGCCCTATCGCTCCAGTCCCATCACTCCCCCGCCGTCTCCACCAGCGACACCCCATTCAACCCCGCGACAATATCCGACAATGCCGGCACGAACTTCTCGCCGTGGCCGGTGGCAACCGCCGTGGCAAACCCATTCCGCACGGCAGCGCCGATCGGGTTGGCCACACCTGCGGCCTGGGCGAACGACGCGAGGTAGGTCATGTCTTTCAGCGCGTTGGCGATGGCGAAGCGCTGGGCGTTTTCGTTGCGGTTGAGGACGAAGTCGAAGAAGGCCTGGTAGAAGCCGCAATCCATGCGGCTGCCGGAGATGACGCTGTTGAAGACCTGCGGCGTCAGGCCGCCCTTGGCGCCCAGCGTCAGCGCTTCGGAATAGATCGCGGAATAGCCCATCGAGACGAAATTGTTGAGCAGCTTCATGGTGTGGCCGCTGCCGGTCGGGCCGGTGTGGACGACACGGGCGGCAAAGGCTTCGAGCACCGGCCGGGCGCGGGCAACGACTTCCGCCGGACCGCCGACCATGACGTCGAGCTTGCCTTCAGTGGCTTCCTTGGGCGTGCGCGCCAGCGGCGCGTCGATCAGCGTTATGCCTTGCTGGGCGAGATCGGTGGCAAGCGCTGTCGTCGATGACGGGTTGGAGGTCGAGCAGTCGATGATGAGCAGAGGCGTCGCGGCCGCTGCCAGCCCGTCCGGTCCCTTGACCAGCGCTTCGACCTCGCGCGTGCCGGTGACGCACAGGATGACGATGTCGCAGGCGGCGGCAAGCGCACGCGGGCTTGCCGCTTCGGTGGCGCCGGCCGCGATCAGCCGGTCTGCGGCGGTGCGGCTGCGGTGGACATGCACCGTCAGCGGCCAGCCTTTGCGCAGCAGATTGTCGGCCATGCCGGCGCCCATGCTGCCCAGGCCGATGAAGCCGATGCGTTCTTTCATGCAATCCTCCTTGGACCCGCGTCGGCGGGCTCACCTTTCGTCACCTTGCGGCGAACACCTGTCGATGCAATCCTTCGAACAAGAATCGAACCGGAGTCGCGCCGATGGCGGAGCCCATGACTTTCGATGCCATACCGCAGGCGCCCAACCTGCGGACGGGTCTGGTCAACACGCTGATTGCGCAGATCGAATCCGGTGACCTTGCGCCGGGCCAGCGGCTGCCGACCGAGCAGGAGATTGTCGCTGCCACCGGTGTCAGCCGCACCGTGGTGCGCGAGGCGCTGGCGGCACTGCGCGCGCGCGGGCTGATTACCACGCGCCAGGGGCTCGGCGCCTTCGTCGCCAAGGATCCGCCGCCGAAGACGTTTTCCGTGCTGCCCGACGATCTCGAATCGATCGACGAGGTGCTGCGCGTGCTCGAACTGCGCATGGGCATCGAGGTCGAAGCGACCGGCCTTGCCGCTGAGCGGCGCAGCGAGGCGGCGCTTCAACAGATGAGCGCGCGGCTCGACGCGCTGGAGGCGGCGGTGCGTGCCGGCGGCTCCGGCTCGGAAGAGGATTTTGGCTTCCACCGCGCCATTCTCGCCGCGACGCAGAACCCGAATTTCACCCGGCTGTTCGACACGTTCGGCAGCGCCATGGTCCCGCGCCATTGGACGCGGCTCGACCGGATGACGGAGGCCGAGCGGGAAAAATATCTCGACCGCATGCAGCGCGAGCACCGCGCCATTCTCGGGGCCATCGAAGCCAGGGACGTCAACGCCGCGCGCCGCGCCATGCGCAGCCATCTGACCAAAAGCTATGCCCGCTTCGAGGATCTGCGCGACAAGGCTGTTCTCGATTAGGGAGCCAACCACGGTTGACGGACTGCTCATCCGGCGACCCCGCCGAGATAAAGTTGGCGCATCAGCGACATGTTCCTCCCGGCTCCCACTGTTGCAGTCTTACCCCGTTGTCATACAACCCTGTAATCTGGTAAATCCCAGGAAGAGGGATGTCAATCGCGTTGCCATGCGGTATGAGGCTCCCCGAAAAAACGGAATCGTGCAGCCGGCATTGCCGACGAAGCCGCAGTCAGGAACAGCGAGATGCAGTCACGGAAATTTGGTCGTACCGGCAGATCAGTCAGCGAGATCGGCTTCGGCGCCTGGGCGATCGGCGCCGCCTGGGGCGAGGTCAATGACGACGATGCGGTCGCCGCCCTGCATGCCGCGCTCGATGCCGGCGTCAGCTTCCTCGACACCGCCGACGTCTATGGCGACGGCCGTTCGGAAAAGCTGATCGCACGGGTGATGAAGGAACGCGGTGGCGCGCGCCCGTTCATCGCCACCAAGGCCGGACGGCGGCTGCCGAAGCAGACGGTCGAGGGCTACAGCGTCGAGAACCTCACCGGCTGGATCGACCGCAGCCTGAAATACCTCGAGACCGACACGCTCGACCTGGTGCAGCTGCATTGCCCGCCGACCGATCTCTACTATCATCCGGAGGTGTTCGAGCGTCTCGACAAGCTCACCGAGCAGGGCAAGATCCGCAATTACGGCGTCAGCGTCGAGCGTGTCGAAGAGGCGCTGAAGGCGATGCAATATCCCGGCGTCGTCAGCGTGCAGATCATCTTCAACGCCTTTCGCCAGCGCCCGGCCGAGCTGTTCTTCGCTGAGGCGAAAAAGAACGATGTCGCCGTCATCGCCCGCGTGCCGCTGGCCAGCGGCCTGTTGTCCGGCAAGTTCAGGACGGACACCAAGTTCGAGACCACCGACCATCGCCTGTTCAACAGGAATGGCGAAGCCTTCGATGTCGGCGAGACATTTTCGGGCGTGCCCTATGACGTCGGGCTGGCGGCGGTCGAGAAGGTGCGGCCGCTGGTGTCAGGCGACACCACCATGGCGAAATTCGCGCTGCGCTGGATCCTGATGTTCGACGCGGTGACGGTCGTCATCCCCGGCGCCCGCAATCCGGCGCAGGCGGTTTCCAATGCGGAAGCGGCGGAGCTTGCGCCGTTGTCCTCCGAGTTGATGGCCAAGGTGAAGGCGGTTTACGACGAGAACATCAAGCCCTACGTGCATCAGCGCTGGTGAGCCAGCGCCTGCCGGCCTCGACCGGCTAACTGACAAGAGGTCAGCCGGGCCAAATTGCGCTGGTCCGTCACAAGCCGTGCAGCGGATCCCATGATCCACCGGGTCATTTAATCGGCCGCGCCGCTTGTTATTGTGCAGTGCAGCAACGATATTCCTGCGTGTGCGTTGTGTGCACGAGTCTGCCCATTCCGGCGCGCAAGGATACCGATTTGCGAGACATATCCGATACCATCGCCCGGCTGAGCGCGATGCGCGGCCGGCCAGCCGGTGCAGGGCTGAGCAAGGAAGATCACCTGTCCGAGATGACAGGGTTCGGGTCCAATCCGGGCGCCTTGCGTGCGCGGCTTTATCTTCCTGAAAACCTGCCGAAGCAGGCGGCGCTGGTCGTGGTGCTGCATGGCTGTACCCAGACTGCCGCCGGCTGCGACCATGGTTCCGGCTGGACCGAACTCGCCGACGAGCAGGGTTTTGCCGTGCTTTTCCCCGAGCAGCAGCGCGCCAACAACGCCAATCTTTGCTTCAACTGGTTCGTGCCGGGCGATATAAGCCGCGACAGCGGCGAGGCGCTGTCCATCCGCCAGATGATCGAGGCGGCGGTGGTCACCCACGGTCTCGACCGCAAGCGGATCTTCGTCACCGGTCTTTCCGCCGGCGGCGCCATGGCGGCGGTGATGCTGGCGACCTACCCGGACGTGTTTGCCGGCGGCGCGATCATTGCCGGGCTTGCCTATGGCAGCGCCTCGACCATCCCCGAAGCCTTCGACCGCATGCGTGGCCATGGCGGCCCGTCCAGAAGCGACCTGCAGCGTCTGTTGCGGGAGGCTTCGCCGCACAAGGGGCCGTGGCCGAGGATTTCGGTCTGGCAGGGCTCGGCCGATACGACCGTGGTGCCTTCCAATGCCGACGCGGTGCTGGCGCAATGGCAGGGCGTGCACGGCCTCGCTCAAGCGCCGACACGCACGGAAAAGGTCGACGGTCAGAGCCGAAAAGTCTGGTCCGATGGCAAAGGCCGCGACGTGGTCGAGACATACAGCATTGCCGGCATGGGCCATGGCACGCCATTGCAGGCGAGCGGCGACAATGCTCTCGGCAAAGCAGGGCCGTTCATGCTGGATGTCGGGATTTCCTCGACGCGCCACATCGCCCGTTTCTGGGGGTTGACGAAGCCAGAGGTACAACGCACGGCGAAAGCCAAGGCCGCTTCAGGCACTGCATTGCAGCCTTTCTCGCCAAAGGAAAAACCGCGAGCCGTCCGTGTCGATCCGCCCCCGGAGCCTGTCAATCCGCCAAGCGGTCCGGCGGGCGGGATTACCAAGGTCATCGAGGACGCGCTGCGGGCAGCGGGATTGATGCGCTGAGGCTGAGGCTCGCCCCGCACAAAGGACAAGGGCAAGCGCCAGCATCATTATCGCAGCAGGCCTTCGTCCTCGAACGCATCCCAGCCCTTCAGTCCGGGCGGCGGGCCATCCGTGTCCCGGGCGTTCCTCGCAGTGCGAGCCTGCCCGGTGCCCTTTCCCGCGCGCGTCAGCGCGGCCTTGCCCGCGCCGCGCCGCCTGTTCTCGGCGACCTCCTGGACATCCTGCTCTCTCCACACGGTTGCCAGATCGCGGTCCAGGACGTCTTCGATGTGGCGCGGGTCGAAAACGTGGAAGGTGACAGACTTTGATCGCCCACGCATCTTGACGGTGCGTGTGCCGGTGCTTTGCAGCCGACCGTCCTTGAGCCATTTGTGGCGCTCGCGCGAAGAGATCGTAAGGATATCCTCGACCTCGCGCGGAAGCACAGGCAGCGCCTCCACTCCCTCCAGTGTTTTGGAGATACTGGCAGAGGCGGCCTTGAACGCTTCCGCTTCGGATCTCGACATTCGCAATGCGATGCGCCCCGTCTCGGCCTTGACGTGCTTCCTGACTGCCCATGGCAGGCGGGCTCTGACTTCACGTTCGATCCCCTTGGAGCGCACGGCGGACCCGAGTGTCGCTGACGGCGACAACGGCCATTCGGCAATCAGTTGCGGGGACGGGCTCATGCTTTCCTGGGGCTGGTTCCGTTGGTTCGATGCTAACACGGCAAGAGCCGGTCAAGCCAAGGCAACAGCGAAAAGGGGCAGGTCCGAATAGACCCGCCCCTTATGGCCGAAATTGAATGTCGCTCGCAGCGCGCCGACAGCACCCTTGGCCCCCCCCCCCGGGGGGGGGGGGGGGGGGGGGTGAAAATGGGGGGGGGGTTGGGGGGGTTTTGGGGGGGGGCGGGGGGTTGGGGGTTGGGGGGGGG